>NZ_JABXWD010000231.1 GCF_019173545.1 Candidatus Magnetobacterium casense
TGCATACCAGTTTCGATGCGCAGGATCGGGCCATTGGGGACGTCGCCTGCACTGGTCAGGCATACCGGCAGACTGCATGGCAATGGGATGGCAAGGCTTCCATCTACCTGTTTGACCGCCACAGCGGGGGCTTGATCAATAGGATCAGCGGATTGTCGGAGGTAATCTATCACCTAACCTACTCAAAAGACGGGAAGTATCTGGCCGCAGCGCTTTGGGGAGGCAACGGTATACGTGTCTTCAGCGCCAGGGATTACAGCCAGGTGGCCGAGGACAAGAATTACGGCAGTGATAGTTACGGCCTTGATTTTGACCCAAAGGGCAGACTCGCGGTGGTCTCCTGGGATGGATACATCCGACTCTATGACAGCAGGTTCAAATTACAGGCAAAGGGGAAACCCCCTGGGGGCAATCGGCCTTTCTCCGTAAGCTTCTCTGCCGATGGTGGGAAGTTGGCAGTTGGTTTTGATGATTCAACAAAGGTAGACGTTCTCTCAGGCAAAGACCTGTCTTATCTCTATTCGCCGGATACTAAAGGGGTAAATAACGGCAACTTATTCAGTGTAACATGGTCAAGGGACGGCAGGTATATCTATGCCGGTGGGCGATATGCCAAGGGTTGGCAATGGCCAATACTAATATGGTCAGGCAGTACGGGCGATACACACCAGACGCTGTCTGGTGCAAACAACACAATACTTCACATCCTCCCCCTCAACGATGGCGGCATTGCCTTTGGAAGTTTTGAACCAGCCTTTGGTATAGTACATAGACGGGGCAAAAGAACCCTCTATGTCACACCTCAGACCGCCGATTACAGGAGTGACATAAATGGGGTTCTGGTCTCCGATGATGGGACAAAGGTGCGGTTTGAATACGATGTATCTGGTAAATTGTCGACTGCCTTTGATCTATCCCTCAGGCTACTTGAGGCAGATAGTTCCACCAAGTCTGATGCCTCTTTAAAGCCACCCATTACCTCATCAGATGGCCTGAATGTTACAGACTGGAAGGACTCCTGTAACCCTAAACTGAACGGCAAGGCATTAAAACTTCAAGAGTATGAAGAGTCCCACAGTCTTGCGATAGCACCCAACGGTGAAAGCCTCCTCTTGGGAACCGAGTGGCGCCTCCGCCTGTTTGACAAGACCGGCACCCAGAGATGGGAGATTCCCGTCCCAGGTATTGCGTGGTCAGTAAACATTACGGGCAATGGCAAGCTGGCCGTTGCGGCGTTTTCCGACGGCACAATCAGGTGGTACAGGCTATCGGAGGGGAGGGAACTTCTGGCCTTTTTCCCGCACAACGACCGGAATCGCTGGGTGCTGTGGACGCCGTCGGGTCACTACGACGCCTCCCCGGGCGGGGATGACCTCATCGGCTGGCACGTCAACAACGGCAAGGACAAGGCCGCAGACTTCTATCCCGCCTCCAGGTTCAAGGCCACCTACTACCGTCCGGATGTCATCTCCAGGGTGCTTGAGAGCCTTGACGCGATGTGACAGTCAAGACGGCAAACGAGGCATCCCAACGCAAGAGAAGAAAAGAAGAAGAAAGAAAGGTGCGGCTCTGTCCACCTTTAGAACCCCCTGCAAGGAGGCCAGCCCCATACGTGTTAAGCTAAAGGTGATACCCCACATAACTCCAAATCTTTTACGCTCAATTTCTTAGGTTTAGGGGTAACTGATCGGATTCGAGTTTTTTCGGGTATTAAAATTGATGTGATATAGGTTAGACGCACCTCTAACCATTAAAGTATTTAACGGAACAGAAAAAAATTACCGTTTATGCGGCTTGTCTTATAATCTCAAAGTTTTCGGTTATTAGAGATTAGAGATTTCAATTCGCCTTTATGCTCATCTATATTATAGCACGTTTCGATTGGATTAAATACAGAATATGCGGTGTTTCAGCGGGCTTTGATTGCCGTTACGCTTCCCTCCGTGATTCTGGCCGTGCTCAATCAGGACGATGAGCGGTATCATGCGATTCCTCCTTTTCTTCTGCCCTTTTCAACTCCTACCGCTGCAACTGCTTCAACAACCGTTCTGATTCGGCAAACCTTACCTGGGGCATGCCCTGGAGTTCGCTTAATATGCCACCGGGTTCCTTGTCGGACGGGACGCTTACTATGTAGATGCCATGGGACTGTTCCACCCTGACAACGGTTGCCCCCACGCTGCTGATTAGTTGTTCGGCCTGGTCCTTGTCCACGTATTCCTTGAACCTGACTATAAACCTCTCCTGCCGCTTTGCGTCTTTTGCCTCCTTCTGATCAGGCAACCTGGCACTGTCTCTCATAAAAGCCCCCTTGTCCTCTGTGATCTTCCTGAGCTCATCTGCGTTATGGATGATGTGAGGGGTCAGAAACACCATCAGATTTATCTTCTTCGTGGATGACGACTTTTGCTTAAACAACCACCCCAGTATGGGGATGTCCCCAAGTATGGGTACCTTTTGAAGGCTCTCCTGCTCCTTCTCCTGGATCAGACCGCCGATGACGACCGTTTCGTTGTCCTTGGCAAAGACGGTTGTCTTGGTGGAACGCTTGGTCGTAGTGGGTCCTACAGAGATAAGGATGTCGGAGTTGGATTCGCTCTTTACGGAGGATATCTCCTGGTAGAGTTCGAGCTTGAGGTAGTCGCCCTCGGTGATGTGCGGGGTGATCTTCAGTGAGATACCGACGTCTTTTCGTTCGATGGCGTTCATCACGGAGAGCGTGCGAGAGGTGTCTGTTTCACGTTTGGTTATAAATGGGACGTTTTCACCGACCATGATTTCGGCCTCCTTGTTGTCTGAGGTCAGTATCTGGGGCGTAGAGAGGATGTTTACCACGCCCTTGAACTCATCAAGGCTAAACAACGCCGCATAACCAGGTACAGACAACGTCGATGATGTCGTGGTACCATCAGAGTTGACGGTCGTATAGGGGACGTTGACAAAGCTGCCCATGCCACCTATCCCAAAGCCGCTCAGACCATATACGATGTTCTGCATGGTTGTGGTGCTGATCTGCCCCGAACCAAAGGTAAAGCGCGGCTCGCCATTTTCCTTGACCATCATCCGCCACTTGCTGCCCAACTCCACAAGATCGTCTATGGAGACCTCTATGATCATGGCCTCGACAAAGACCTGTTTGCGGCGTCTGTCGAGCTTCTTTATGACGTCCGTGAGGTTGATGTAATCGCTTCGTGAGGCTATGATTACCAGGGAGTTGGTGGCCTCATCGGGGGTGATGAGGATATCGCCTGATGCGGCAAAGGGCATGGCCTGAGCCTTTTCACCGGCCTTCTCCTGACCGGGCTGTACGCGCTTGATGAGGCTGTCAAGGACTTTTGCAAGCTCACCCGCGTTGGCGTTTTCCAGAAAATACACGTTAATGCTCCCCTGTGCCTCCGGCGAAGGGACATCGAGCATGTCTATGAGCTGCCTGATCGGTTCCCTGTCGTTTTTGGAGCCGAAGATCACAAGGGCGTTCAGGCGCTTGTCGGCACTGACATAGACGTCGGTTCTGGCAGTGGGTGGTTGTTGTCCGGCACGTTTGGCGATGCTCTTTTGAATCCCTTCGTTTAGCGTCTTTGCGAGGGATTCGGCGGCGGCGTTATGCAAGAAGACGATTTCGGGTTTATCCATAGTCGAGGGCTGGTCTATTTTTTCCAAGATGTATAGTATCTTTTCGATGTTAACGCCTGAGTCAATGACCAGGAGTATATTGCGTGGGCTGAATTCGCCTATATAGCCCTCCTTTGAGACAATGGGTCTGAGGAACTGAACGGCCTCATCACTTGAGAGGTTTTCCAGTTGTATGAGTCTGGCGACATAGCCCTCGTTTATGGTATGGCTGGTGGTTGTCGATAGTTCGATCCCCTTATGTCTGGCCTCGGCTGCGGGAACGATCTTGTACGTGTTTGTGCCGGCGGGTACGACCGTATAGCCCTTAAGTTCCAGTACCGACGTAAAGAGCCTGAAGGCATCGGCCTTATTAAGGGGTGAGGGCGCCACTATTGTGATCCTACCCTTGAGTTGTTCGTCAAATATGATGTTCTTGCTTGTCAGTTCGCTGACAAACTTGGCTATGGCCGGCAGTTCTACACCGACAAAGTTGAACACGACCTTTTCGTCTTCCTTCTTTTTGTCGCTCCAGGTCGCACCTGGCTCCGCCGCCGACAGAGTCACACTGCACAGCATCAGGCACGTGAGGAGTAACGCCGTAATTGCCGGAAATTTTGTCATACCCTGACCTCCTGTATTGTGCGGTCTCTCATTTTATTTGATAGTTGAGGGTTACCTTTGTGCCCTCGCGCAATATGTCCAGTTGCAGGTCACTAACCCCACTGAGGGCGGTAAACGCCTGCAACCCTGTCTCAGGATTCGTTATATCGTACTTGTTGACACTGAGCAAGACATCCCCGTTTCTCAATCCAAGTTGTTCATAGATGCCGCCCTTTTTGATCTCCTGGAGCAGGAATCCTTCCTGTTTGCCGTTGTTAAAGCGTGGCTGTAGCCGTGCCTCTGTCATCAGTGCCCTGGGGTTGTCGATGGCCTCTTGGAGCTTGCTTGCGCTGAGGGCGTAGGAGTTTGTCGCCGTAGGTCTGACAAAGGAGTCGGAAGTTGCCACGGGGGGGGCAACCGGTGCCGTTTGTGGCGTGGTCAATGGTATCTCTGCCAGGGCGAGCTTTGTTCCGTCTTTGAGTATCACGCTGTCGGGGAGCACTTTCTCTAGGACGGTCGTCTTAAATACCGTATCGCCGGTTTTGAACACCTCCTGGGTGCCACGCTCATCCTCGATTATGGCATAACCGGTGCCCCTGTTGCCAACGATGGCGCCAATGAGCCTCAGTTTTGTCATCACTACGCCAACAACCTTTGGTGGACCGGTAAGCGGGGATAGCCCCTCCGACTTTATCCCAAAGGGGTTATTGCTGATCACTGTTGCGTAGTCCATCAGGGACTTTGCCGCCTGTGAGGTTTTCTCCGGTGGCGGTGGTCTCTTTGCAACGATATCCCTCAGGCGCAATGATATGATATCCCGCACCACGTACATAGAGGTCAGTATCAATGCGGCAAGCAGTATCACCCCTGCAAGGAATATAGCCCGCTCTCTGGTTAGAATGTCTCTTAGCCTGTGCATATCGTCGGTACTGTCATTGTATCATAAATGAGCCACAAAAAGAAAAGAGAGAAGGCAGGGCGATCGCATTAGAGAATTTTATGATATGTTAATAATTCACCTTATGCTTAAAAATCAAGGTTTGCGCATAATGGGGTCAAGGGGACTTCTTCGTGCCAGGGGCGGCTCGCCCCTCCCCTTGCAGGGGGTTCTGAAGGGGCCAGGTGCGACCTGGAGCGCCAAGAAGCGGAGCCGCCCCTTTCTTTCTTGTATGCGGGCAATTTTGATACCCGAAAAAATTCGAATCCGATCAGTATACCATGAAATTTAAAGAGGATACCTTTTTTTTTTCTGTTTCCTAGCTGAACAATATCCAGCTTTCAAACCACCTCAGATATGTGGCGTATGCCTTGCTGACAACCATGCCGGAGTGAATCGGATAGAACATCACAAACAGCGCCATCACCACGGTCAGATAACAATACGTGAGATATT
>NZ_JABXWD010000232.1 GCF_019173545.1 Candidatus Magnetobacterium casense
GGGGTGAATATATCTACGAGTTTTGAACTTTTTTACCTCTTTTTGTCTGCAACCCCGCATGAATACTATGCACATCTCTCCGTGTGTGCCTACTCGCCCAAAACCCAAGATAGACATACCCGCCCTTATCTGCGGATATCCCAAATGGGGCATTGAGCTGACCATCACCGGTACCCTTGCTGCCCCATTTCGCCATAAACACCCCGCTGCCGTTGAACTTCTGTAGGCGGTGATTGTTCGTATCGGCCACATAAATGTTGCCGCTGCCATCTATTGCCACACCGCCCGGTGAGTCAAACTGGCCATCGCCGCTACCCGAACTGCCCCACCTGGCCGTAAACACACCGGCGGAGTTGAACTTCTGTAGGCGATTGTTACCGCTGTCGGCCACATAGACGTTGCCGCCGGCATCAATGGCGATGCCAACAGGCGTATTAAACTGTCCGTCCCCGTTACCAAAGCTGCCCCACCCAGAGAGAAACTGACCGGCTGCGTTGAACTTCTGTAGGCGGTTGTTGCCGGTGTCCGCCACGTAGACGTTATTTTTGCCGTCAACAACCAGGGCGCCTGGTTCAACGAACTGGCCATCGGCGTTACCTTTCCCGCCCCATTTGGCAAGGAACTGACCGCTACCGTTGAACTTCTGTAGGAGGTGATTGCCGGTGTCTGCGACATAGATATTGCCACCGCTGTCAGCAACCAGAGAGGCGGGGCTGCTTAACTCTCCGTCTTTACTACCCTTAGTGCCCCACTTGGCAAGAAACTGACCGGCAGAGTTAAACTTCTGGATACGGTTGTTATTGGCATCGGCAACATAGACATCGCCATTGCCGTCAACTGTGATGCCGCGCGGCCAATCAAATTTCCCATCGTCTGTGCCATGACTGCCCCACTTGGTAAGAAATTGACCGTCGGAGTTGAACTTCTGGATACGGTTGTTGCCGCTGTCTACGATGTAGATATTGCCGGCGTTATCCACAACTATGGAGCGAGGCAGGTTGAACTGTCTGTCCCTGCTGCCATAGCTACCCCATGTGGTTATCAGTTGCCCGCTTGAGGTATACTTTAAGATGCGGTGATTGTATGTATCAGCCACATAGGCGTTGCCGCTGCCATCGGTGGCAATCCCGATAGGAAAGCTCATGTACCAGCGTCCTGATAAAAACGGCCACACCTGATCAGGTTTATAAGCCTCATCCGCCAGCGCCGTCATCGGTAAAACAACAAGTATTACCAACCACAAAACTATTCTTGCTTTCATTGTAGCACTTCCCCTCCTGCTTTTTGAGATATTAAAGGAGTACAAAACACCCCCTTATAGCAAATTTCGATTGGATTAAATACAGAATATGCGGCATTTTTACGGGGTCAAGGGGACTGGTCCCCTTGCGGGGGGGTCTGAAGGGGGCCAGGTGCGACCTGGAGCGCCAAGAAGCGGAGCCGCCCCTTTCTTTCTTGTATTGCACACAATCGAAACGCGCTATAAAATCGTATAAAATTAATCGGAAGAATGTCAAGAGAATTTTTTTATGGTCTGCTTACGAAGGTTGGATATCACATTGCCCGGTTATTTACTCCTGCCTGTCGTATATGTCCTCAAAGCGGATGATATCGTCTTCTTCGAGATACTCGCCGTTTTGTACCTCTATTACCTCCAGGGGGATAATGCCGGGATTTTCGAGTCTATGTTTTGTTGACTTTGGCACAAAGGCCGATTCGTTTACATGTACGAATACCTCCCTCTCCCCCACGATGACCTTGGCGGTGCCATTGACCACCACCCAGTGCTCTGACCTGTGATGATGCATCTGGAGACTTATGCAGGCCTTGGGATTGACCATCAGACGCTTTATCTTGTAACGTTCCCCGCTCTCCAGGATTGTGTAACTGCCCCAGGGTCTGTATGTAGTGACGTGTTCGTTGACCTCATGACGTCCTGCTTTTCTTAGCTCGGTAACGACATCCTTGACCTTCTGGGCGTGTCCACGCTTGGAAATCAGCACCACGTCATCGGTCTCCAGCACCATGCAGTTTTCTATCCCTATGGTTACGGTCAACCGGTTATCTCCAAGTATCATGGTATCTTTTGTGTCAAAGGTAAAGACGTCACCCTTTTTGACATTACCGTCGGCATCCCGCTCGATGATCTCAAACAGGGAGTCCCACGAACCTACGTCGTTCCAGTAGATGTCCAGGGCAAGTGTGGCAATCCTCTCTGATCGCTCCATAACCGCATAGTCTATAGATTTGTTGGGCATATCGGCAAATGATGCCAGCATCTCCCTGTACCCCTTGCCGAGCATCTGCGATATCGCCGGAATGTGCTTGTTGAACTCTTCCAGCATAACCTCTATATTAAAGGCAAATATCCCTGCATTCCAAAAGTGTTTACCGTCCTCTATGTATGTCTGCGCTGTCTGTTCATCGGGTTTTTCGGTGAATCTTTCAACCTCATATCCTTCAACCCCCTTGAGGGAGTGCTTCAGCCTGCTACCCCTCTGTATATACCCATAGCCTGTCTCCGGTTTGGTTGGTTTCACCCCAAATGTCACGATGTATCCTGCCGCCGTTATTTCTGTGGCCTGTTTCAGATAATCAGCAAACCTGTCATCGGGTCTTATTATGTGGTCTGAAGGACACACAAAGACCGTTTCATCCGGTCCGCACCCAAGCACATCCTGACAGTACTTGATACCAAGGGCTATGGCAGCAGCCGTGTTTCTTAGTGCGGGTTCGAGCACTATATGCACCCGCTGTACTATGTCGTGCCCCATGGAACTTATATCCGATTTTACGTGAAACTTGTATTGTTGGTTGGTCAGTATGACAATGTCATCGGCAGAGACAACGAGCATAAGCCTGCGTATGGTTTGTTGCAGAAGAGAATCATCACCGCTTAACTTTAAAAACTGCTTTGGGAATCCACTCCTGCTCAGAGGCCAAAGCCGTGTCCCACTACCACCCGCTAACAGCAGGGCCTTCAATCCAACACCTCATGCATACGCACAACCGCCCCCCAGCCCACTAATATTCAGTTATTCCGTCCCAGGCGCTTAATCAATGACATAAGGAGAATCGGGCACGTCTTCGTGTCTGATCTCATCTACCTCCCTGGCCCTCTGCCAACCGGCATAGAGTCTATCGGGCAGATTTATCACAAGCCCCGGTTCACCGGAGACATTCTTGTAGGCATGTACTATACCGGGAGGGACTATGACGATCTTGTTGCGTGCATCCCTGATAACCAACCTGGTTCCATACGTCCTGCCGGCAGGTCTGCTATCCCACAGGTACAGTGCAAAGTCGCCTAAGAAGCAAAAGTAATCCGTTTGCTCAACGTGCTCATGAGGTCCCCTCACCTGAGCCGGTTGCGTCATTGAGACATAAGCCATCTGCGGGTTAAATCCCTCCGGCAACTCATCCTCCCTGAACAACTCCGCAAGCCACCCTCGCTTGTCCTGGAAGTACCGAAGCTCTCTTACTATTACCCCGTCTATTTCTCCCGTCTTAAACTGCACTTGCATATATGCTAATGATATCATTGCCACATCGCCGTTGTCAAGGTGCCCAATTGCCTCATATAGAGTCTATACAAAACAACACCTGTTTCCTCACAAAAAGGTACTTTCTTATTTCATAGAGGATACCCTTAATTCTTAGAGACCGTTATCTGCCGGCTCTTTTCGATAGCTCCTCTTCAATCTTCTCATCCCACAACAGTACCTCACCACGCTTATGTCTTGCCTCTCTTATGAGGCGTAGATTTCGTTGAGTTGTCTCAGGCTCAAACTTCTCCCGCACCACTGCCAGGGCCTTGTAGAGTGTTTTCGTTGCCTGCTCCTCATCCTTTGCCAAGACCTGTAGTTCAAGAATGGTTGCATAGTCCCAATAATCTGGTTTACCCCCCGCCAGACGTCTCTGTGCCGAATACGTGACAACAGGTATCAGCTTGTTACGTTCCAGCTCTGGTGGGGTCTTGAGTTCCATCAAAGTGACGGCGTTGATCCCCGGGTAGGTATCACGCCAGTCGGCCTCAAAACCCTTAACATAGGCATTAATTGCCTTGTCAAGATACTCGTTAGCAAACCCACCATCTCCGGATTTTAACAATTCCTCCCAACGATCCTTGTAGACACGCCCCAAGATTCCATAGGTCTCACTGCTTGGACCACGTTCGTCTATCAATTCAAGCAGTTTACGTTCAGCCTCCTGCCATCTGCCGACACGATTTAATGCAAGTGCGTGCTGCTCCCTGATCATTACCGTTGCGGCAAGCGCCGGAAACATATTGTCAACAAGAGCTATCATTGCATCCCAAGCTTTAATCCCACGATATGAAAGAAACAGGTCTATCACAACCCCGGACTCCGCTTCTTGTATCGGAAAAAGTTCCTCTTCTATACGACGCAGTGCATCCAAACCCTGCTCTCTCGCAATGCGAAGGCGCTCTTTCATCTTCGTAGAATAAACTACCAGTTCCCTGCAAACGTCCGTCTTTGTGTGGTCAACGTCAGGATAACCTTGTACAAGCTGATATATTGGACTATCTGTTTGTGGATTTTTTGCTGCAACAAGACGTTTGGTTATCTTGGTTTTTGTGTCTTCTGCATTAATCAGTATCCCTTTGTCATTAAGTTTATACGGTATCGCCCTAAGCGGTTTAACATCAAAAGGTAGTTGACCACCAGCCTCGGCGTATATCAGTACCGTACTCCAAGGGCGCACGGCATGTCTCACTCCCAATTCATAAAAAACATTGGCATTGGCTGTTGTAAGGTCAGCTACTGCATACTCACAGAGAATTAAACGCTCATACATTGCCTTATGAATAATGCCACCAGCTTTCTCCTCATCAGCACGAAGCGGCTCCATACCGGCCTCCTTGATCGCCGCAGATATCATATCGTTGTAGACGGCATCAAAGTCGATTAACATGTCCAAGGCAGTTGGCTTTTTGCCAAACGGCATCAGAACAAAACACAGTGGACGATTCATTGCGTAACCTCCATATTATCTTTTTACACTAAAACATATTTACTCATTATATCTAAAATAGCTTCAACTGTTCCGGTTGAGGACTGTGATTGGGCAACGGAGGATAAAAGACTCCTATAATAATAAAAGGATTTTTGGATATTAAATGATGTTCCCTTGTGGTTCCCATAAAAAAGTATAGGTCTTTTGTCTTTGCAAAATTATCAAAATATTGTTTCTTCACCTCAGCACAAGCCAATGCCTCGTTTTTTTTATGTATTTTTAGATAGCGCAAATAGAGTTGTCCGGTTTCCCAATCTTCTATCATTAGTGTACTCTCTTTCCCTGAATTATCAAGAAACTTATATGAAAACTTATAAGGTAGCTTCGGAAACACTTTCAAGAGGTTTTCAGATTTCTCAAATAACTTTAATTGTCTTCTTTGTGACTCTAAATTTGCCAGTCTCTCTGAATCCCACTTCCTGGCTACTTCCTCCCAAGTGAAATCAAGAATCTCTGTAGGTTTAAACACAGCTAAAGATTTATATATGGTTTTATCTTTTGCTTCTGATATTAATTCTGTCATATTGCTATATACATTTTTTAATACTATATCCTTTCTCTCCTGCC
>NZ_JABXWD010000233.1 GCF_019173545.1 Candidatus Magnetobacterium casense
GATTTGTGTTAAAGAAGACCTCATGTCTTTATCCTGTAAATCCTTTAATCTGTGTAATCCTAGTTCAGACAATCCCTGATGGTTACTTGAATGTGACATTGTCAAATTATACACAACATTTCAATTGTATAGCTGAACTATTACGAAGATACAAATGTTCTGTCCATGTACTTATTGAGATAGGGCTTTCAGCTCCTGTAGTGTGCGTTTATTTTAACGTAGTCCTCCGTGAGGTCGCATGTGAAAATCTTTGCAGCGCCCTGTCCTGTGTTCATATTGATGGTTATGACAATGTCGTTCTTTTTAAAGACCTCGTAGGCCAGGGAGTCGTTGTTTACGCCGTATCCGTCCTTGACCACCAGCACGTCATCAAAGTAGACATCAACGCAGTTGGGGTTAAACGTCACGCCGGAGTATCCGATGGCAGCCATGATCCTGCCCCAGTTGGCATCTCCGCCGCAGATGGCAGTCTTGACCAGGAGGGAATTGGCCACGGTCCGTGCAAGTTTGTTGGCATCGGTATCGCTGTTAGCGCCGACGACCTTTATGGTGACAAACTTGGTGGCACCTTCGCCATCCTTAACGCACATTACGGCCAACTCCATGAGCATCTCCTGAAGCACCGTCCTGAAAGAATGAAACCCATACCCGTGTGCAACCACCCGTTCGTTGCCGGCCTGACCGTTGGCCAGTACCAGGACGGTGTCATTGGTGCTGGTGTCGGCGTCAACGGTGATCCTGTTAAAGGTCTTATCCACGGCTTCCGTCAGGGCCAGTTGCAGCGCCGTGTGGTCGATGTTGAGGTCGGTTATGACAAAACACAACAACGTGGCCATATCCGGGGCTATCATGCCGGCTCCTTTTGCGATGGCCGACACGGTGGCAGTGCAGGAGGCAAGCTCTATGTCTCTGGAGACGGCCTTGGGGAAGGTGTCCGTGGTCATGATTGCCGATGCGGCATCCAGCAAGGTTCTGTTGACGGGGTTGGCCAGCGACTCATACAGCGCCGGTTTGATCCGCTCCATAGGCAGTTGTACGCCAATCACCCCGGTGGACGCCACCAGGCAGTTGTCCACGGCAATGTGCAGGGCATCGGCGACCATGGCAGACATCTCAACAGCGTTGGCGAATCCCTGCCGGTCCGTGCATGCGTTTGCGTTGCCGCTGTTTATGACAACGGCCTGCGCACAACCGTCCCTAAGCCTCTCCATATCCAGGAGGACGGGGGCGGCCTTTACCACGTTTCTTGTAAAAACGCCCGCTGCCGATGCAGGCGTCGTGGATGATATGACAACGATATCCCGGCGACCGGGCGCCTTGATTGCCGCCTCCGCCGTGGTGATTATAAATCCCTTGGGTAGTTTGTGTTCACTCTCTTGCACTCTGTGTCCCCTTTATATATACATTAAGTATTCTTACCTTAAAAATTAACGTGACAATGTCATGCTGATATACTAAACTAAAACCATTGAAAACATCAATAACAGACTCCAACACGGCAGGGGGCAGCACCACAATTAACCGTGGTTGTCAGGATTTAAGCCAATTGTATCCCCTTATAATATGCCGTTGTTACGTATCCTCTTTATATTTCAGGGTAACTATACTTTTACGCATCCTGGATTCCTGGTCAAGCCAGGAATGACACACTTGAAAAACAGCTGTAATTGTCATTCCTGCTAAACATGTCCCTGGCTTGAACAGGGAGCAGGAATCCATGCCTTTTACCGTGAAATACATTTTACCCTGCTTTTTTAAGAGGATACGTTGTTACTGTGTTTGAGCAACGTGACCACGCTTGAATGGAGTGCTACCTACGGATTGTTGTCTGCCGGCTATTCTGTTGATTGCCGTAGTTCTATCGTAAACACGGCGCCTTCATCCCTGTTTTCAACCGACAGCCTGCCTCCGATGTTTTTCTCTATGATGACCTTGGCAATATACAGGCCGATCCCGGTGCCTGCATCGGCCTTTGAGGTGACGCCGTAGTCAAATATCATTGTTAGCATCTCCTGTGGGACCCCTCCGCCGGTGTCTTGTATCTGTATGCTTATCGTATCGGATTCCCTGAGCAGGTCAATGCGGATATCCTCCCTGTGGTGGCCGGTAAGTGATCGGGTCTTTCTCCGTTGCAGGACGGCGTCCTTTGCGTTGTTGATGATGTTTAGTGCGGCATGGATGAACTCATTCTTGCAGGCAGTAACAGACATACTTTCGCAGGGGGTTATCTCGGTGTGACTGGTGAAGGTATCGCCGTGGAGGTGGCACGTCAGCCTGTAGGAAATACCATCTCTTGAAAACTGATTGCCAAGCATGGACAGTGCACAACCTATGGCCACCTTGACGTCAAAGGTCTCTTGTCTCTTGTGGGGACTAAAGAAGTCCCTGAAGTCGTTTATTGTCGTTGACATGAAAAACACCGTATTGAGCAGCTCCTGTTCCAGGTCTTTGAGGTAGGTGTCATCGATCTTGCCGTCCATATGATCGAAAGCGATATTCTGGACAATGAGGGATAGTCTGTTGAGGGGTTGTTTCAACTGATGTGCTATGACGCCTATCATTTCGCCCATGGCGGCCATCTTGGACTGCTGGATGAGGACTTGTTCCTGTCGCTGTCTGGCCTTGGTGATCTCAAGGTGTGTGTTTACGCGTGCCATCAGTTCGGCGGTATTAAACGGCTTGGTTATGTAATCTACGGCCCCGACCTCAAACCCCTTGACGATATCAGCGGATTGGGTCTTGGCCGTCAGAAATATTACCGGGATGTGTGATGTCTTTGGATTGGATTTCAATATCTCACAGACTTCGTAGCCATTCATGACGGGCATGGAGATGTCAAGCAGTATGAGGTCTATTTTGTCGTATGAGACGATCTCAATGGCCTGTTCCCCGTTTGTGGCAACGCTTACGTCCATTCCGCGCGCACTTAAGACGTTGCCAAGTATCTGGAGGTTATCATACATGTCATCTACGATCAAGACCTTACTGCCGGAAGGTTCATTGTCCGATGATATCATTTTCAATCTCCTTGCTTAAAGACTCAGGCAACACCGTACCTGTCGAAAATAAATCTATTAATACCCTGAATTTCCCGAGGCTTACGACCAGCTTGTTGATGTCAAAGAGGCTTGCCTGCTTAACCAACAACTCTCCGTAGCGTTTTATATCGTCGAGGTTGTGCTGCTCTCCAAGTGAGATGAGGGTTTGTGCAAATGCCTTGATTTGCTTAATGTTCATACCCTTGATTACGGTTTCGTAGAGGGGCACTATGTCTGTGGTAAATTTCATGGCAAGGTCGCCGGTTATGGCGTTCTTTGCCGCAAGACATCTCAGCAGCTCATCTACGGCATCATCTTGAGAGTTGTCATCACAATGGGGTGGTTTTTGAGTATACGTCAGGTGTTTGGCCATAATGCCCAGAAGGTCATTTTTTGTGTATGGCTTCATGATATAATCATCGACACATTGTTTGATAAGTTTCAGTTCCTCTGTAAGTGTAGATGCGCTTATAACGACAATTGGAGTTTCCGTATTTTTTGTTTCCTTTAATTCAGTTATTGTCTGACAGACATCCATAATGGGCATCCGGAGGTCTATAAGGATCAGGTCAAAGCGTGTCCTGTCGGTAAACTCCAATGCCTCTCTGTCGTTGACAACCTCAACAATGTTGACGCCATGGTTATCGAGATAGCCGCTGACAATCTGCCTACTTGCATCGTCATAATCGACCAGCAGGATGGTTACATCTCTGAAGTCAATACGGTTGAGATATTCAAGGCTCCGGGGGGCATCTGCAATGGCAGCCTTGACAACACCAACGTGCGGGAAATTGACCAGAAATACGGTTCCGTGTCTTGGCTCACTAAAGACGCTGATTGACCCCTCAAACATCTCCACCAGGCGCCGCGTGATGGTCAGTCCCAAACCGGTACCGCCATACTTCTTGCTCCTCTGCCCATGTTTTTGTACGAATGGCTCAAAGACCATCCCTTGCTCCTCCTTTGGGATTCCAATGCCGGTATCGCGTACCTCAATGACCATATCAACCGAGGACTCATCGCTGCTTACCACCATTGCTCCCAGTGAGACAAACCCTCGGTCTGTAAACTTTACTGCATTGCCCGTAAGATTAAACAGTATCTGCCGCAGACGCGTCTGCTCCAATAATAAACTATCCGGCAGGTGTGGGTCAATGTATTTCTTAAACAACAACCCCTTCTCTATCGTCTTTAGCGAAAACATCTGCTCAACTTCATTAAATATTGCCCTAACATTGACCGGTTCGTATTGTATCTTGAGTTGACCGGCCTCAATCTTTGAGATGTCCAGGATGTCATCTATTATGGTTATGAGATTGTTACAGGCGTTTTGTATGTTTGTAATATAGCCCCTGTCATCGTGGTTGTCCCTGTTAAGCAGGTCGGAGAAGCCGATAATGACGTTCAACGGTGTCCGGATTTCGTGACTCATGTTGGCGATAAATTCACTCTTTATACGGTTGGCTGACTCCGCAAGTTCTTTGGTACGCTGAAGTGTCTCATTGGCGCGTTGTAATTCCTCAAACTTGTCCCTGAGCTGCTTGTAGATGGCATTAAAATTTTTGCCCAGGGAGTCTATTTCGGTTATAGAGTCATTTTCTATGGTGATATCCTTGTGTTCGCTGATGTTTTGGACAAGGTATGTGGTATTTTCCTCCAATTTCTTTACCGACAGGGTTATTCTCTTTATCAGATATCGGGTTATAAATAACGTTAAATAGATGATCAGTTGAATAAGCATGAGGCTATTGAGGTTTGACCTGAATATCTGTCTATACAAATAAATGGTTGGTATCTCTACTATAATACTCCAGCCTGAAATGGATTTAAGCGGCCTTTCCATAACGTACTTGGCCGCCTTCCATCTCTCCATTATGGATATGTTAGGTCTTATGTATGGGATCAGCAGGTCTATATCCGCGTCAACCCTGACTCTGCTTATTTTTTCTTCAACGGCGTAGCGATTGTACTGTTGCAAGGAGTCGTTGGTACAGACGACTACATTTCTGTTGCTGTCTATGAGTATGATATTGGATGACCAGAAACTCTTGATCTTTTTCAGCATATCCGTCAGATATTTCAGGTCTACCGGGCCTGAGACATAGCCAAGTATATCATTATTATCTTTCATTATGGGCACGGACATCACCACCACGGGTACCGGCAGTCCCAGTTTTGAGATTAATACGTCTGATATGGCAGGAGTCTTTGTTTTATTTATTTCCTTGTAGAGTTTTCTGTCCGAGAAGTCCGTGCCAATGGTTGGTCTGCCTAGTTCATCAATCTTCTGTGAACACGCAACAATAACTGACTTGCGGTTGAGAATGGAAAAGCGTATAAACGTCGGTAATGCACTGTCCAGTACCTCCAATCTTTGTTGAAACTGTGGTGATGTTGAGACATTTGGGTCATCGGCTACCAGGGCTATTGCCTGAAGCGGTTGAAGATGTTCTTTTGTCCATGCGTTAAGCATCTCATCGGTGTAATCTGCTATTGAGTGCAGGTTGGCAACTATTTCGGTTTCGTCGTCTTTGAGTT
>NZ_JABXWD010000234.1 GCF_019173545.1 Candidatus Magnetobacterium casense
TGGAGACAGTCCACGGTGTTCCTGAAGGCCCGGTCCAGTTTCAGCACGATGACGCACTGAACCTCACCGGCCTGTATCATGCCCTCGAGGGCTGCGCCTGCAGGCCGCTCGGCTATGGGCATTCCTCCCGAGACTCCGGCGTCAACGAGGATATCCACCAGGTCCATCCCCCTCAAGGTCGCGTAGCCCCGGAGTTGGTCCACCTGGCTCTTCAAGGATGTCCCGTCCACCTGCTCCTGGCTGCTCACTCTGGCGTAACCGACTGCTCTCATGGTCTGGTCTCCTGTTCGCTCTCGATCTATGGTACACTATGCCACAGATTACGTCGTTGGGTCAAGAAACTATCACACATTGTGTGATAGTTAGGCCAACCACAATATGGCGTGGTGTAAAGAAATACCATACCACATACAGTGTGTTACTCTGTGCGTAGTGTATACCACTTATAAGTGGTATACAAAAAAGGGGGCAAAAATCGTAGCACGATGTGTGACGAATTGGCAGTTCGTGCCACAATGGCCAATAACGGCAGGTCTAAATAAATGAGCGTCCTGATAACTTCGTCGTATCAGCATGTTATGACGATAAGATAAAAACGCCAATTTCGGGCCCTCTTTCCCACCATCCGGTTGCCGTGAAAGGAGCGCGTACGAACGCGCAAGGTAGGTAATTCAAGCGGCCCCCTTGACCAGTCGGCTGGACCCAACAGGAAATCGCCGACAAACTCCAGGAACTATGGCCAGAGGCCAAGGGGACGAGCCAAGACATGGTGTCACAGATCTTACGCAAAAATGACGATAATCACTTTTGCGTAAAGATCCTCTCCCACTTCGAGGCCGGCCACTCCATCGAGATGGTGCAATAAATTTGTTGCACCCATGGTCCCGCCCTCGAGGGCATCGAGCGTGCAGGGGTGGTCAAATCGACGACAACTCCCCGTCAATTCTGGAGTCCCACAATCGTCATGGCCGGGCCCGCTGTCAGCCCTGCGTTGTCCAGCCCCAATTTCCACCAAATTTCTGGAAATGCCTTAACGACGAGGCGTGCTCAAATTGAGCACACTGGTTTTATTGGGAGAACTTGACTCAGGGCCCCAGGTGCCTCATACTATCGGCAGAAGCCACAGCGCGCGGACATATGAGCCGCAAACCGGGTCGCAAGACCTAGAAGGCGCTGGGGCTTTCGTCATTTCTGGACGGGGTAGAAGGTTATGAGCCGGTAGCCATCGGGGCCTTCGCCGAGAATCACTCTGAAGATCTCGTTGGTGGGTGCCTTGCCTTCCAGCATGAAGTTTCCGTCTCTTGTCCTATCGGGCGCCTCAGTGGTCTCCGTCAGTAACTCCTTCACACACGGCAAGAATCTGAATCGGCGCGCCACGTCCAGGATGTTGCGGCTCTCTCGGATATGCCTGAACCCAGGTCCTATGAACACCGTTGCCGGTTCTCCGAAGCACTTCACGGTGACAAATGGCCGTTCCCCCGCTGACTCTGCTTCCCACTGATCGATGAACAGCAGGGCTGCCGGGATGACCTTCTCCGGCCGTTTGGAGCCTATGGGATAGGGGAACACCTTGCACTTGAACATGCACGGAGAGTATCCGAGACCAGGGGAATGTCAACCGGCCCGCTGGATCATCGCCCTGGCATCAACGTGAGGAAAAATCGACCAGCACGCCACACGTCGCCTCAGCCTCAGCGTGAGCCCCGCACAGCCTCCCCTCGCCACGGGCAAAACCCTCAACCGAACCACCAACGCGCAACCACGGGCATCCTGCTGAGCCTGGTCTGCCAATACCTCCCCTGGAGTATGGGACCCAGGATCCTGGACCGGACCTCGGGAGGCCACGCGCGGTGATGGTCAGAAATTTGTGAGATGTCCCCCCGATCTCAGGATACGGTATCGATAGGGTATCCACACCTGGTGGTCTGGGTCGTCAGATTGACGACCCAGTGAATCGTCATCAATCTGATGATGACTTCTCCCCTCCCCAGCTTCTCGATACACGCCGTGACCTCGGAGTAATCGTAAACCCGCTGGTTCCCATTCTGCGGATCCCGGCCAGTCTCGACGCGGAGGGGAAGGAGGTAGTGAGTGGCCAGGTCCATCGAAACAGTATGTTGCAACATACTGTTTTCTATTCCAGGAAGATTGCCGAGAGCGATTCGGGCAAGCACATCCTTTTCCTGTTTCAACCCGAAGATCTCCGCGATCTCTTTCCAGTCTCTGCCTTCGGCCCGCATCCTGGCGAAGCAGACGCACTCGGCCTGCCAGTTGAAGGAGCAGACTCGATCCAGGTTTCCTCAGGATGCCGCCCTGTGGCTGCCTGTGTTGACCGTACAGCCCGTTCGCGCCCAGAGGATAGGGTTCCCCCTCCCGGCCGGTCATCATGGAAATTTGGGGGAATGGTTGAAGGTAGGAGCGCGTTCGGTGAGATGTGGGGGTGGTAGGCCCGGCAACCAAGCGGCAACCGGGCCGGTATTATCGGTTAAGCGTCCTGGACTCTGTCAGGGAAGTGGCGTTCGATAACCTCTATTTGGTCGTGTCGTTCGCACCACTCGTAGGCTTCGTCCGTTGTCATGGGGGCAAGATCCTCGCCACCGATTCTACCCGAGTCGCACGGCCGGGCGTATTTACTGGCAGCCCCTCCCTCTCCGAACAGGAACCAATTCCCATTGGGGGTACGATAGAGCGTTTCCTCCCACCAGTGAAAATCGGAGCTGTTATGGCGGCTCTGGTCGGAAGCTATCATGGTTGCGGTGTCTGTGTCGTACCGTTTGCCGTCGATGATTTTTTTCATTTGGACTCACCTCCATTGCCGGGCTTGAAGCTCCTCATGGCCTCCGTGACGGCAGCCTGGACGGCCGGGTCAGTTGCGTAAGACGCTTGGGTACGGTCCCACACCTCACACTGTCTAACAAGCTCTGCCCTGAGAGCGTACATCTGCGTCCACAGGAGCGCTACTAGATCCTTATTCCCTGACATCCTCTCCATAATGTCCGACGTGGTTTTCTCTAAGGCTTCGATGATATAGGACATGTTGAACACGGATTCAAAGGCCGTGTGGAAAAATACAGGATTGTCGTTGAAGTCCGTGCACCGTTTTGCGATCCAATGGTCAACCACTTCGCTCGCGTAAGCGGCGTGTGTGTCTGTGAATTGTATAACATCATCAGAGGCTTCCCGGCCTGTTCTCCCTCTCTCGTTCATGCTAGATCCTCCTTTAATGGTGAAAGTGTCGTGGTGGCAGTCAGTTAGACACGCGCCTTCAAACCGGATCTCGGTTTTTGGCTGTGTCAAATTTGTGTCATTGGGTTGTGATCGGTTGTGTCTTTTTATGACACAAAGGGGAAAGTCGTTCGGCCAAGTGGTTGATATTGTTGCCTGATAAGGTCATGGTCAATGGCTGTTAACCACTAGGTTGTAGGTTCGAGTCCTACTCGGGGAGCCACCGTTTCCACAACCATTTCATTAGGTTACACAACCCTCAAGTACCTGTTTTTTTGCCTCAGAATAACCATTGTGTCAGATTTGTGTCTTTGAGTTGCGCAAACCCGCTCCGAGGCTTCGATTAAGTTGATTAGTTCGGGTGCGGAGTAGTGGGTCGTGATCCGGCTCGATTTGTGCCCCAAGAGGTCCTGGCGGTCTTCTAGACTGACTCCAGCCGCTCTCAATCTCCGGCCATAGGTGTGTTTCAGGTCGTGGACGCGCACAAAAGGTAGGTTGGCTTTGACTCTGGCGTCCTTCCAGGCCGTGTTATACATGCTCCTCACCGGACTTCCCTTGTACGTGAACACCCAAACCGGGTCTTGATCTCTCACCTCTTCGATTACGCTCTTGGCTACGCTGTTCAGAACCACGAGACGATCTTGTTTGTTCTTCACCACGTCTCCAGGGAGGATAAACACCGAGGTTTCGATCTCTGGGGCCTTGATCTCATAATCCCAGCGCAATCCACAAACCTCCAGGTTCCTGAGCCCCGTATTCACGGCGAACAAAGACATCTGGATAAGGTGTTGGGGGAGTAAGCCAAAAAGGCGTTCCTGTTCAGCCCAGGCCAGGGGGTAGGGGGATCGCGCATCACTGCGAGGGATTAGCCGTATCTTCGGCGCGGCCTGCAACCACGTTAGACCGTTTTCGTCGAGCCACTCACCAGCGGCCAGGTTCAAGATGTGTCGGACCACTTCCAGTGGCATGTTGATTGTCCTGGCCTTCCAGCCCATCTTCCGCCCGTGGTCGATGTATGGCCGGACAGTCCCCATGTGAACGTTTTCTAAATAGAGATCTCCAATGAAAGGATCAATCCTCTTCAGACACCAAGCATCTTTGTCGAGCGACCTCTTCATGCTCTCCCTTAAATACTTCGTGGCCGCCTCCCTGAATGTCCTCTTCGGCCTAACCCCGTACACCACCGCGTTCCTGACCTGTTCCATCCGGAACGCTAGATAACGTTGCGCTTCCGCGAGGTCACCAGTGCCAGTGCTTTCTCGAATTCGGCAACCGTTGACGATCTTGGAGACGTGCCACGTGTCGCCGCGCTTAATGAGTCCCGGCGGGACCTTGAGTCCCATGATTTTCCCCTCCTTTCCTTTCTGCCGGGACGACTTTCCCGACTCTTATATTCATCGAACCACTTGTCCAAGTCAATCCTGTCGAACGCCACGCCCTGCGAACCTATTGGAATTTCCTGCAAATGTGGTCGAATCTCGGCATTGAACGTGTTGATGTTCGTCCCGAGGTAGGCCGGCGCGTCCCGGAGTCTGATCACCCTCGGAAGGATGCAGTGGCGTGGCATCCGGCGCTTCCGCCTCTTGACCTTCGGGGCAGGTTGACCCTCGATGCCGGGAATCTTTACACCTACGGTCAGCCGTTTCACTTCTTCGATTGACAGAGCTATGATTCTCGCCATCGCTTCTCACCAAACCGTGAAATCGCTCCTCCACATCGATCCCGCCACCGCGCCTGCGATGCAGGCCGCGGGACGGGCGCTCTTGCAATCCGCTTGCTCACGGCCGATACGCTCGCTCTTTGGTACGATCGAGTATCGTCTTGGCCAAGAGAATTAGTTCGTCTTCGGAGCAACGCCTGAGTAATTCGTGATAGATGTTTCGAACCATCGTTTCCATCGAGGCGCTGCTTCTCGCCTTGCGAAGCTGTTCGTCTATTGTAGATTCGCGTGGGCGGTCCTGCCTCGTCTCAGTCTTGCAGTCCACCATACTCGGCGATAGGTAGGGCTGTTCAGCTATCTCCACGAACTCAAGCTGCTCTTCAGCCTCATGGTCTGATGTGTCCACACCGGGACAGAAGGAGCTGTCGCCCTCTGTCTCGACGCTTTCGGTATCGGAGACGTGCTCTGGCGCCGGGTCGGATTCCGTCTCGGATCCCTCGCCGTAAAGCCGGTCTACTTCAGCTTTTGTAGGCGGCCACCAACCTCGGTCAATCCAGTGCTGAGGGACCTTGACCACCTCCGCCCCGGTCACGGAATAGTGAATGAGAGCTCTGCGAGCAATCCCAAGACGATGGTTG
>NZ_JABXWD010000235.1 GCF_019173545.1 Candidatus Magnetobacterium casense
GGTTTTTTAAAATGGATTCCCGTTTTCACGGGAATGACAAGAAATGGTATTTTGCGCCCATCTGTGTCATTCCTGCGTAAGCAGGAATCCAGAAAGTGCGAAACCATAGCTTACTATCATAATGCACATAAAAAAACTGCATGGTGAGTTGGCGCATATGTATCGATTCAGGCTTGGTAATTTAAGGATAATTTATGGTATACATGAAGATATTAAAACTGTGAGAATAAAAACTATTGAGACAAGAGGACAGGCTTACAGGTAGTAACGGCAAGAGGATATCCCTACCTTCAAAAAAAAAATTCCTACAACATTCACGATTTTTTCACGCAGATATGTTAGCATATAGGCATGGTAGAAAATTATAAACAATTGCAATGTAACATAGGAGGACACGTTAAATGTTAGAGGATTGTGGATATCAAAAACGAAGGCGTCCCATAGCCGCCATGACGCTATGGATCGGTGTGATACTGTTAATGATCGGCATTGTCTTTCCGGCCGTAAGTGAGGCCGCCAAGTGGTTGACTATAACCAAGTCACCATTGTCAGCGGCCGGTACTGTAGTTGGCTCACCCTCCGGCATTAACTGTGGAGGTACTTGCTCATACAATTATCCCAACAATACTGTCGTAACCCTGACCGCAACTCCGGCAGTCGGATACGTTTTTTCAAGCTGGTCCGGAGACTGTTCAGGGACTGCAACCACAGCTACCGTTACTCTTGATGTAGCCAGGGCATGTACGGCTACTTTTGCATTGGCTGCAACACCGACTCCCACTCCTACACCAACACCGACGCCAACTGCTACAGGCAGCCCGACACCAACTCCAACAGCAACTCCGACTCCTACACCGACACCAACCCCTGTACCGAGCATTTGTCCGACGGCAGCACCAACCAGCACACCTACACCTACTTCAACCCCAGTGCCTATAAGCTCAACCACTACATATTGCGCATCTCCACCGTTTATGCCACAGACGTTAAAACCAAACCTGTTGCTAATACTGGATAACTCCTTCAGTATGTATGACCCCGCCTACTACAGCACCACGTCATACAACTCGAACCCCCTGACGGGAATATATCCGGGCTATGACAACTCGTATGACGACGCAACAACATATTATGGCTACTACACCTCAACACAGTTGTATGAGGCAACTAACGGGACAACCTACACAAACGATGGTAATTGCTCGTATTTCACAACCTACGCAGGCACCTTGCCAGATGCGGCATGTACATACATCAATACGAGTTACCTGTGTCTTACATACAACGCTGACGGGACTGATGTTACAACCTTCAGGGCGAGCGGTAATTTCCTGAACTGGCTGTCTATTTCCAAGATGGACGTCCAAAAACTGGTGCTCACCGGAGGCAAGTACGACAGCAGCTACCAAAAACTCATCGGCGAGACAAGGGGCTGGAATGCCATGAGGTATCTAAAGGAAACCAACCAGGGTTCAAACTTCGTAACCTTTGGTGTACGTGGCCCGGGTAATGGAAAGTATCCGGACTTTGGAAGTTCGGACGGCGGAACAACAAGGATTGATATATTTCAAAAGGATGCAACATTTGGCAGCACTGATTGTATGAAGGCCGTTGATTACTGGCTCAATGGCGGCAGCTTTGGTCAGGCCAAACAAGCCATACTTGATTGCTTCAATGACCCCACTAATGGCGCAGATAAGACACGACCCATATTTAATCACGTGACGCAGTCGTGTTGGGGGTGCAGCTCTCCGGCATGTTTGTTCTCAGATATGGGCAATGGAGATGCCACAAGGATGGCAGGCGACTGTGAAGGCTACTATGGCTCGATTATACCAATAAACATTCCGCCTACCTATGCCAATGCCAACACCCTGGCCTCCATCTGTGCCATAAGCCCAAATGGCTCAGGTACTACAACACACTACGTTGGCGATTGTTACAGCGGTGGTACTTGTGTCGTTGGCGCTAATCCCGTACCCTCAGCCTGTAAAGACTGTGTTAATCAAGGAATCGTCAACTACTGCAACGGTATGCTGTACAACAACGTGGTGGACCCAACGGGGATTGATCTGATAGGTGGCAGCACGACCCGTTCATCTTCGATGCCGTCCTTTTTTATGAACGGCGGGGTGTTGACGCAGCTTGGTAACCCGGTAAAGACGTATCAGTCCAGGCTCAATAAGTCATCGGCACCAACCGGGCTTATCCACGACTTCTACAACCTGATAAAGTTCGGCGTCATGGTGTTTAACACGGACGGCTCTGCCACAGAGTGCGTGGCAGGCGCAACAGCATCCCAAATAGCCTGCCCCTCAGGGACAAACTACGACGGGGGCAAGATCGTCTCCTACATCGAACCAAGCGACGACCAGGCCACCCTCAATGCGGCCAAACAACCCCTAATTGACAGCATAAACGCCATCAGGGCATCTACATGGACGCCTTATTCGGAGTCCTTCTATAACGCAATAGGCTATTTCGCAAGCAACACAGCCATGCGCCTTAACACCGCTGACTTCAACACCACTAATCCGCCAGTAAACTACACATGCAGGCAGAACAACATACTAATCGTCACCGATGGCGTCTCTACGGCAGACAAAAACGCAACCGTGACTACCCTGGTCAACCCTGCAAGCAGCCCCGATGGCGATAACGACTCCGACAACACCTGCCTGTCCTACAGCGGTAGCAAGTACCTCGACGACATGTCGTGGCTGGCCAAACACAAGAAGATTACAAACCTTACACAGACACCGGTAAAGGCGGCAGACACCATCACCACCTACACGGTCTTCACCGGCGAGGACAACGGCGCCACGGATGAGTGTAGCCCTGTTGTCCTGTTGCAGAATACGGCAACAAACGGTGGCGGCACCTATCAGGACGCAAGCAATGCCGCGGCGTTACAAAACGCCCTGAGGTCTGCGTTTCTGGCCATATCGGCAAAGGCGGCATCGGGAACGGCAGCCTCCGTGTTGGGTGAGAAATCCAGGGAAGGCGCCAACATCCTCCAGGCGGTGTTTTACCCCAACAAGCTATTTAATATCACCAGCCCCTCAAGTACGATAACCCGCTCGTGGCTCGGCTATCTCAACAACTTCTGGTTCTACGAAGACGCCACGGCCAATATCGGCAATATCCGGGAGGACACCGTAAACGACAGTATCCTTAACCTGACCTCTGACAATATCGTCAGCTTTGACTTCGTCAACGACCAACTGGTAGTTCATAGCTGGAGCGATACAGACGGAGACGGAGATGGTGATGTTACCCTTGCAGACAAGACCCTTGACGATGTAAAACTCATATGGGAAGCCGGAAAGGTACTGTTTAAGAGGGTGCCTGCCACAAGAAAGATATTTGTAAACGACAGCAACACCACGTATCCCAAGACAACTGCCGGTTCCACCTGTAGCGGGGGCAACTTTGTAACCTTCACAACGGCCAACAAGGGCTGCTTCAGCAGCTACCTCGGTGGAGACCTCAACAGTGATAGCGTTGTAGATGCCGCTGATACAGCGCAGGCAGACAGGCTGATTGACTACGTTATCGGTACCGACTACTCGGAATACAGAACCAGGACCCTGCCGCTGACAAACCCCGTCGATCCCGCAGTGACAGGGACGTGGAAAATGGGCGATATCATACACTCAACACCTCAGATCGTAAAGTATGACAACCTTTACAGCGATTACAGCGTTGCCTACGTAGGCGCCAACGACGGTATGTTGCACGCCTTCAAGATCGGGAAGTTAAGCTCCACAGGCCTCTCCGGCACCCAGAAGGCCCAACTTACCGTTGGTACCAAAGACGCCATTGTCATGGGAGAAGAGCTGTGGTCGTTTATACCCCAGAACGCCCTTCCGTATCTGAGATTCTATGCCGACCCCAACTACTGTCACTCCTACATGGTAGACCTCAGCCCATACCTGTATCAGTACGGCAGCAAGCGCATCATTATAGGCGGCATGAGGCTCGGCGGAGGCTGCGGCGGAACGTCAACCGTTAATCCACCCTCAGACACGTGCGCTGACCCAACCTTGGCCTCGTGCGTAGGGATGTCGTCGTACTTTGCCCTGGACGTCAAGGACCCCAATAACCCCAAACTGCTGTGGGAGTTCACCGACCCGGCACTCAAGTTCAGCTACTCAGGCCCGGCATTGGTAAACTACCAAAACACCAGGTTCGTGATCTTCTTGTCAGGCCCCAATGGCTATGACGGTTCAGCCAACCAGAACCTCAAGGTGTTTGTCCTGAAGCTCAAGCAGGCAGATGACACTATCGACACGGTCTATACCAAAGACCTGGGAGCCTCTTATGCCAACAGCTTTGGAGGCAGGTTGTTCACAAAGGGACTTGACATGAACGAAGACGGCAACACGGACTTCGTGTTCTTTGGCTATTCCAAGTACCTGAGCACTTCGGGTGGTTATCCTCAATGGGGTGGCGGTGTTGTAAAGTTATACATCAATGGCACCGACCCAACACTCTGGGTATATGACAAGAACTATGTTGCCTTTACAGACCCGGACGGCTTTCCGATTACGGCAAAGGTTGCTACTGACAAGTGTTTCGATAAGTACTATCTGTACTTCACCTCAGGCAGATATTTCTCATCAACCGAGATGTACAATACAAGCGCCGGACCGACAACGTTGAAGTCAGATATAGTGGCAGGAGTCCCGCTTATGTGCAACTATCTCAACTCCTGCAACCCTACAAGCATTACAGTAGGCGCTACCGGTACGACTTCCGTATCATCGGCCACGACCGTATGCACCAATCTCTCAACGTCCTCCTATGCAAGTGCGGCATGGTACAGGTCACTGGACCCGATACAATCTCCGTACTATATGGAGCGTGGCGTAACCGATCCGGTAACCACAGGGGCTAACTATGTGATGTTTGTAACGGCAAAACCATCCGATGATATCTGCTCGTTCTCAGGTAGCTCTCGTGTATGGGGCTTTAATTGTGCAACCGGTGGGGCTGTCACCAATACCACGTGCTCAGGTAAAACGGTCAACACGACCAATATCCAGGGGACGTTGTTGTTACAGCTCTCCACGGCGGCTATAAATCAGGTCAACCTGCAAACTGCCTTTGCCAGTTCCCCTGGTCTGCTCTCCACCCCTCCCAGTGCGGGTATGCCGCCTCCCAATCCGCCACCAATAACGAAGACCGGCACAGGCAGCAGAATCATCCACTGGTTAGAGAGGTAAAGATGAAAAAGGGGGGGCGCTGTCCCCCCTCAGCCCTCACCCACAACAAGAGGGGTGAGGCGCAATCTTGTCGCAGCGGGGGGCGAGCCGCCCCGGGCTCAATTGTCGCACCCGCCCCGGCCACGAAGAAGCCCCCTTGACCCCATAAAAATGCCGCTTATCTTGTATCTATACTTTTGCACTTTTTTATTAACTGGCTTTTTATGCGGTTTTTTAAAATGGATTCCCGTTTTCACGGGAATGACAAGAAATGGTATTTTGCGCCCATCTGTGT
>NZ_JABXWD010000236.1 GCF_019173545.1 Candidatus Magnetobacterium casense
TGTATTGTGTACAACATATATAATAATACCAGCAGTAATTGCTATGCTATTCAGACTATTTAACGGGAAATCGAGAATTTTTCTTAATGGTGTGCGGAATGTCGGTTCTTTCTCTTTGCTCAAGGGGATAAGTATTACAAAGAGAACACAGAGGGTTGTTTATGCACAGTCTTGATTGTATCCCTGGTTGATTAGAACTTGAAGAATATGATAAAGATTCCGATAAAGGACAGGGCGATCATGATTATGAGAGTGGGGCTTATACTGTCGGTTTTTCTTCTGCTTCTCAGTGCGCTTATAATCAGGCCAATGACCGATACAATAAGTAGAGAGGTGGCGACAATAAACATGTTTTTTACCATGGTTATATCCCATGAAAAACGTGGTTTATGATACACGCCTTTAGGGTCGAAGATGGAAGGCTGTTCGGGCATAGCGAAGTAGAAGAAGACCCAGATTTGAAAGAGCAAAAACCAGCCTATTCCAATGATCCACGATACGGCTTTTTTAACCGTGTCGGGCCCCTTACGTCGGTCCTTTCTTTTTTCCTGCTTGTCTAATAGCATCGAAGCACCTCACTGTCTTTAGTACTCAAACTGGGTTACGGTGTGCGTTATTGTCGCATCGACAGTCCAGATATTGATGGTTTTATCAAAGGAAGCAGAAAAGAGACGATTTTCTGCCATGTCTATGTCATAGACGCTGTCTGAGTGACCGCTGAGGACACTCAACAGTTCACCGCTGTTAAAGTCCCACACTCGTATTTTTTTATCCCAGCACCCGGTAAACAACATATTCTGGAACACCTTGACGCAATAGAATCTCCCACAATTGCCTTTGATGGCAGTTAGCAGTTCGCCGGTTTTAATATCCCATATCCGGACGGTGTCATCCCATGAGGCCGATACGATTTTGTCTCCTGCTACGCATACTGACCATACGTTATCCATGTGTCCCTCAATGACCATTTGCAGTTCACATGTTTTGAGGCTCCACACTTTAATGGTCTTGTCCTCCGAACCTGATATGATTTTATCCCCTGCAATGACAACCGACCATACGCTGCCATCATGGGCGTTGATACTCTTTAACAGGTCGCCTGAGTCCAGCCGCCATATTTTAATGGTCTTGTCCTCGGACCCCGACACTATAAACCCACCCCCTATGGCAAGCGAAGTGACCCAACTGGCATGTCCTCGCAAGGTTTTTACGGCTGCGTTTTCATCGAGGTCCCAGATGATAAGCGTACTGTCCTCGGAGGCCGATACGAGTTTTCTGCCTGACAGGGCCAGGGCCGATACGCCATCGGTGTGCCCCATGAACGTATAGACATGACTTCCCGTGCCTATATCCCAGATCATTATGGTTTTGTCGTCTGAGCCGGAGTACATACGTGTGGGGCCTACGGCAAGGCAGTTAACTGCTCCATTGTGTGCATCCAGCGTTTTACTTGTTGTGTACTGAACGGAGGACAGGAGCTTTTTCACTCTTCGTATCTTAGGGTCATTGGCATAGATGCCGTTAGGGTACTTGCTGATATATTCCTTACACCCGGTTATGGTGTCGCACTGATTATAGAGAAGCTCCTCGAGTCTCTGTTTTACTTCTCGTATGTATCTTCCTGCGGGATAGCGCTTGGAGTATTCGAGGCAACCGGCTACTTCAGTGGTATTTGCAAAGTATTTATCTTCTATGGCTGTTTTTGCCTCTTTTACGTATTCACCCTCAGGGAATTTATCCAGATACGACAGAAACTCTGCCAGCTCACCACTGCCTACGGCCTTGTTCCAGTAGAATAGCTCCGTGTATTGTCTCTCCAGTTTTACATCGATGACCCTCTCTGCACCACGTGCAACGGTAAACTCACCATCGTATATGTAGAAGCTGCCATCAGCATCCATCTTTTTGATTATGAGCTTGTGTTGACCTGGCAGTATCTTCAGGTCAACGGGGACCTCTCCCTGGGTAAAGCCATCGAGGATAACCTCGGCACCGAGTTGGTCACACAGTATCTTTATATTTGCCCTCTGTTTGAAATAGAAGACAAACTCCAACACTATTGCCAACATCCCAACCAAGATAATGACAATGGCTATCGTACTCATTGACTCACCCAATCCTTACATCACATCCCTTCGTAAAGGATGCTGATACACCTTGCATCATGATAGTTATTATAGCATATAAAAAAATAAAATGCTTCACCTATTTTTCACAAACCCTTCTGGCAATGTTTCATACCTGCGCCGGCAGAAAGAAGCCCCCTTAGTTAGATATCATCAGTCGTTTAATGGCAGTGGCATTTCCGGTATCGTTGTTGATATCGACGACGACGGCAGAAAAGACACATCCCCCGGGTGCCACCTCGTACCTCATCGGTATTTGGTAGAGGAACTTTTCGATTATCTGTTCGACCTTGACACCGATAACGGAGTGAATGGGGCCGGTCATTCCGACGTCCGTGATGTATGCGGTTCCCCCTGGCAGGAGTCTTTCGTCTGCGGTCTGCACGTGTGTGTGTGTGCCGACAACGGCGCTAACCTTGCCGTCAAGGTAGTATCCGAGGGCGAGTTTTTCGGATGTGGCCTCGGCGTGCATGTCTACAATGATCGTTTTGGCCTCCTTGCTGAGACGCTGAACCTCTGCCGCTGCCGTCCGGAAGGGGCAATCTATGGGGGTCATGAACACCCGTCCGGAGAGGTTTATCACGCCGATTTTTGTCTTGTCCCTGAGGGTATAGACCCCGCTGCCCGCACCCGGCACCCCCTGGGGATAGTTCAGGGGACGTAGCAGGCGTTCGTTTCTTGCTATGTACTGGACGACGTCCTTTTTGTCCCAGACGTGGTTACCGGTTGTTATGCAGTCCACGCCACAGGAGAAGAGTTCGGTGGCAGTTTTCTCTGTTATGCCAAAGCCACCGGCGGCATTTTCACCGTTGGCTATCACGAAGTCTATATGCTCCTTGTCCACCAGTCCGGGCAGGACACCCTTGAGCAACAGTCTGCCAGGTCTGCCAAAAACATCTCCTATAAAGAGCACCCTCATCGAATTCTACCTCGCATACTCAACAAATCTTGTCTCCCTTATAACCATGATCTTTATCTGTCCGGGATAGGTCATTTCGGACTCTATTTTCTTTGCAATCTCTCTTGAGATCAGGTATGACATATCATCGGTGGTGTCCTCGGGTTTGACAATGATGCGCACCTCTCTGCCGGCCTGTATGGCGTAGCACTTTTCAACGCCGGTGTAGGACATGGCAATTTCTTCGAGTTTTTCCAGCCGTTTGATGTAATTCTCTATACTCTCACGCCTGACGCCCGGTCGTGCGGCAGATAGGGCATCGGCGGCGGTTACCAGTGCCGATTCCACGCATATGGGGTCACCGTCGCCGTGGTGGACGAGCATGGCATTGATAACACGTTCGTCCTCGCCATATTTCTTGGCAAAGGCGGCGCCGATTTCGTGATGCGGTCCCTCTATTTCGTGGTCAAGGGCCTTACCGATGTCGTGCAACAGCCCTGAACGTTTGGCCAGCTTTACGTCTGCCTTCAGCTCCCCGGCCATCATCCCGGCGAAGTAGGCCACCTCTTTGGAGTGCTGCAAGACGTTTTGTCCGTAGGACGTCCTGTACTTAAGGCGCCCCAGCAGTTTGATAAACTCCGGATGCACGGCCGTCAGACCCAGGTCAAACACGGCCTTTTCACCCTCTTCACGCATTGCCGTGTTTACCTCCTTTCTGACCTTTTCCACTATTTCCTCGATCCGTGCCGGATGTATTCTGCCATCGGATATCAATCGTTCCAGAGATATCCGCGCTATTTCCCGTCTGACCGGGTCAAACCCGGACAGCGTCACGGCCTCCGGGGTGTCGTCCACGATAAAGTCCACACCCGTAGCCGCCTCAAGGGCACGTATGTTTCTACCCTCCCTGCCGATGATCCTGCCCTTCATCTCTTCATTTGGTAGTGTCACGGCAGTCACCGTGGCATCACAGACGTGTTCGCCGGAATACCTCTGTATGGCAAGGCCGATTATATGTTTGGCCCGTTTTTCGGATTCATCCTTGGCCTCCTGCTCTATTTGCTTAATGAGTCTGCCGGTTTCGAGCTTTACCTCATCTTCGACCTTTTTCAGCAACTGGCTTTTGGCCTCATCGGAGGTCACTCCGGAGAGTTTTTCGAGCTTTTCCGTCTCTATCTGCAGGAGTTTTTCATATTCCTTTTCGCGCTCCTGCTGGGCTTGTTCCTTCCTGAGAAATTCCTTCTCACGCCTGCCCAGTTCCGAGTCTCTTTTTTCGAACTGGTCGAGTTTTTTGTCCAGCAACTCCTCTTTGTGTCTGAGGCGTTTTTCTACGTGATTGATTTCTTGTCGCTTTTCTTTTATTTCCTTCTCCGCCTCTGCCTTTGTCTGATATTTGGTGTCCTTGGCCTCGAGCAATGCCTCTTTTTTGATCTTTTCTGCCTCTTTTTCGGCATCCTTTATTGTTATTGCATGTCTGTCCTCTAGTTCTATCTGCTTTTTTCTGTACAACTGTCTGAAGTACAGGGCAAAGAGCAGACTCATCACCCCGCCTGCCAGAATCGATATTATCACGTACGTGACGTTCATATCTGAAAAACCTCCTGCTGTTTTCAAGTTAAAATAGACTTTATCTTTGTATTTTGTTTCTCTGTGCAGTATATTAGACATAGCTGCAACATTTATAACAAGGGCTGATATCACTCCCATATTAAGGAGAGTCAAAATCCCCCTTGCCGGCTTATTTACCTCAACGCAAGACCACCTTATGTTACAATTAACGAACAAAATAAACACTCTCAATCCCTACTATATGCCATCGTTTGTCTCTGTAACGTTACCGGCAATACCCCTGGCAGGTAATGAAAATCGCTATAAATCTATACATCAACAGACTATAACCATCGTTATAGATACCCTGAATCGACGACTTCTCTACTACCTTAAATATCTCAAAAGCCGAAAGGGACTAACCCCTATTACCGTTTTATCTATACCATCCGTTCTCTTATTGTTTAGTGGCCACATATGTGGTTACCCCGTATATTTAATTGCCCCGCCCTAGAGGTGTAGACGAAAAAGCTTTAGACCCTGTATCTACAGGTGGGTGTCTTGAAGGGTGAATCCGGCTCCCATACTATGGTATGCTTTGTAACACCCTTACTTAAACTCCCTTTAAAAATCAAATTGTAGGAAAAGCCTTTTAGCCTAATCACCATCAGGGCAGGTGCATCATAAACACTACTGTCTATTTACCTACTATTGTATGCTAACAAGAAACCTTTTCAAAACGCAAGTACTTTTATTGACAGGCACGGTAAATTTGGTAGCACTCCAGTCCGGCGTGGTCATATCGCTTAAGCACAGTAACAATGCCATATTACGAAAAAATAAAGGTGGCTTAAATCCTGGCAACCACGGTTGTTTGTGGTGC
>NZ_JABXWD010000237.1 GCF_019173545.1 Candidatus Magnetobacterium casense
CTTTATATCCCACATAGTTCAGATGAAACAAACGACACGTGCGATGTTGTTGAGTTGGATGCCGACTTTATATCCCACATAGTTCAGATGAAACCAGGTTTCAGGAGCGACAAACGAGTATGTGTTGACTACTTTATATCCCACATAGTTCAGATGAAACTGAGCGAGAACGTAGAAGACAGCAATTGCAACCATCCTTTATATCCCACATAGTTCAGATGAAACGAGGTTCGGAAGTATATTTGTCCCAAGGCAACTGACTTTATATCCCACATAGTTCAGATGAAACAGGGCTACGACGGTGGCAGGTCACGTGAAGCTCTACCTTTATATCCCACATAGTTCAGATGAAACCTGGCGTATAGCAAAGCGGATGCAGACAGCTTTAATGTCTTTATATCCCACATAGTTCAGATGAAACCTGTTGCAGCGCCGTTTATAGAGTCGTATGCCAACCTTTATATCCCACATAGTTCAGATGAAACCACTGACTATCTGCTCTAATACTGACTGTGACATGTCTTTATATCCCACATAGTTCAGATGAAACGGACAATCCATGCCTGGTCACGCATGGCTTGTGGTACTTTATATCCCACATAGTTCAGATGAAACTTAGGCTTGACGTGGAGAGTGCACCCCCCCTCTTGTCTTTATATCCCACATAGTTCAGATGAAACGGAGGTCTACGGCAACATCCGTAATCAGTCCAACAACTTTATATCCCACATAGTTCAGATGAAACGACTGTTCAAAAGATGTTATAAGCTCAGTTTATAGACTTTATATCCCACATAGTTCAGATGAAACTTCGGTTGCACAAGAAGAAGGCTCTATCCTTCAATTCTTTATATCCCACATAGTTCAGATGAAACCCACTAAGGTCGGCACCACTAAGGTTGGCGATCAGTCTTTATATCCCACATAGTTCAGATGAAACGCAATAGAATCGCAAGCAATAGAGACACCCAACCCGCTTTATATCCCACATAGTTCAGATGAAACCACCTTTGTTGTCAAAGATCAAGATCGCAATCCCTCATAAAATAACATATTAGACGGGGTTGTTTCTCAAAAAAATTGAAATGCACATACTTTTTTGCAGTAAACCTGCGGTCGCGTTTTTCAGATATGGGCAATTCACAGGTATTTATTAACGTTATCAACGAGTTATGAGATTTCAGACCCGAAAGAGGTTTACTGCACATACCATTCGCCTAAAAAATGTTACCCGTCATTTCTTTCTCCAGACCAAGCACTGCCTTTGAAAGATTGTTTCTGTTCTCTATAACGTAGAAGTATACGCTGTCTGCCTCCATGTCTATTATTCTTACAAGCTCCTGCCTGCACTTTTGAAGCTTACCGGTGCTCAACTCACCCTCGAACACAGAGTTCTGTACCCAGTGGAGATATTTTTTGAGCACCTTGCGCACCTTGTTTACACGCAACTCCCCAATGTCATATGTCACCACGTAATAGGCCATCACCACCACGCCTTAAGGGGAACGTACTCTTCGTCTCCCAGCAAATGCTTTATAAGCTTGTAGCACTCTAAACGTATCAACGTGGAATACGACACCTTGCGTTTGAGCTTTCGGTGCTGGACAGTGGTATTGAGTTTTTCGTCCAGTTCCCGCAGGTACTTCTTGCGCCCAACCTCCGTCAGGTAACAATAATCCACATCCTCCTCGAAATCCTCCTCTGTGAGCATCCTGTTGTTGACGAGCTTGAACATAACCGTATCCGCAATAAGCGGCTTGAATATCTCCGCTATGTCAAGGCTCAGAGAGTAACGCCTTTCACTTGGTTCGTGCAGATAGCTGACGGTTGGATTAAGCTGAGTGTGGTAGATGTTTGTCAACACGTGTGTGTACATGAGCGAATTGCCAAAGGAGATAAGGGCATTAACAGGGTTTGACGGTGGCCGCTTCTGCCGCTTGTCAAAGGAGAAACCATCAGCCGTCAGTACGACGTTAAACGCCTGATAATAGGCGTTACGGGCACGTCCCTCACATCCCATAAGCTCGGCAACGGAACCCGCCAATTCAATGTTTTTCAATTCACGGTCTATGATGTCCCTGAAGTCTTCAGTGCCCTTGTGACGGCGGAGATTGCGTTGAAGATGAAAGAGACTTCCACGGACAAATTCAACTGCAATGGTCAACCGCTTGCCGGGATCAAGGTAGTGCTGAACCTGTCTGACGGTAAGCTCACCCGATGCACTTTTATGGGGCGGCATGAAACTCCCCGTGTAAAACCCATAGTAGTTGTACAGGTGGAGGGTCGTGTTGTGCTTGGAGAGAAAGTTCAACAGCTTGGAGTTAAGGTCTATTTCGCCAAACAGGTGGATTGTGTCGATGTCCTCTATGGGAATAGCCTTCTTGTCACCCTTTTCGTTTTCGATGACAACGGTGTTTTCCATCCGTTTTATCCTGCCGTTTGAGAATATGTAATAGGGTCTGTCCATAGTTTTTCCTTATGTTATGCCCAACACAATTGACAGTATGCACACTTTGAACAGATGGGCTTATGGACTGGTTTGGGCGGATTTGGTAGTGCGGTGATGGCCCTGATTTTATCGATGTCAGCAAGGACACGCAACTCGTCTTGTTCCGTGAGAACGACTTCTTCGGTTCGCCGGAGTTTGGGGTAACTGATAATGCCAGTTTTGTTGATGCCGCGTTGTTTGAGGATGAATAGGTAGTAGAGGATTTGTGCCCTGTCGGCTTCGGCAATTGAGCTGGAGAGCTTGATCTCGCCGATGGTGTCAGGGCCAACTACATCGATCCTGATAAGGTTATCGATCAATGCCTCGCGTGACTTCTCCCGTGGATAGGCCGATTGCTCAAGGAGTTTGCCAAGCAGAACACTGTCTGACTCTGCCTCCATCGTGATGTGTCGGTCAAAGAGCCATAGCTTGCGCTGACAAACGTACAGGTAGTTGACCTTCACCCCCGTTACCCTAAACTCCTGCGGCGGAGACCCTATCGATTGTGCATCCGACATAAACCTACCAATCCAAGTTTAACACAAACAGCGTCAGTCAATAAACACCCCAGCACTAATGCAAAAACTTCCCATCTATGATAGCATTGTAAAACAGCGTCAGTCAATAAACACCCCAGCACCCACGGCTTCGTTGAGTTCAATCCCCTTCTCAAGGGAATACGTAACATCGTTTATGATATATATGGAGTTCCTCTTGCAGTAAGCGGAACCAGCAACATTCATGAGGCGCTTGCGGTCAAATAACTGAACGGCAACCGTGTATTGCCTTAACGCCGCCTTTGCACGGAGTCTGTCATCAAACGACACCCCCTTTGCCTCAATTATACCGAGTGTTTCGGTGATCTCCTTTTCACATGCGTTGTAGACCGGTCGTGGGATAACGCAGTAATTAAAGGCAATGTGTCTGAACATCTCCTGGGCTTCTGTTTTGTTTTGCGCCTTAAAGCCAAGTTCAAGCAGGCTCTTGCAGGCTTTATAGCTGGTATAGTACTTGGTCGTCTCAATGTCACGAAAGATATATGCTATTGCCGCCTGCTTGTCCTCTTCGGTCATAAAGAGGCCATTATAACGCTCCTTGAGGTGGCTATACGTCCGTGTCATCAGAACATCATCGTAGCCCTTGAACGGTTTTGCACGAAATATGTGGATATTGGCCGGAGGCAACTCATATGGGCGTTTTCTGTAACAGCGCCCAAAGCGTTGAAACAAACTGTCCACAGGAGAACATTCGGTAAAGAGTACGTCAAAATCAAGGTCAAGGCTGGCCTCAACCACTTGCGTGGCTATCCAGATTACGGGCGGATGTTGGGGATCGTTGATGGCCATGATGTCAGCTTCTTTGCGCTTGCGGTCCCTCTGTATAAACCGGGAATGCAGCAGAGACGCTCTGTTGCCTCCGATGGCGTCGTACATTTCCTGCGCACGCTTGACCGTGTTGCAAACGACAAGCACCCTCCTGCCGGCTTGGAGGCCGTCAAGGATCATCGCCAATGACTCGTTAATCTCCGCCTCGTGTACTGCGATCTTATGCCGCCTGATGTCGGGGAGAACCGGGGAAGGGATTTCAACGTTGCCAAGGGCCTCCAGCTCCTCTTTTACAAATGGCGGAAGGGTTGCCGTCATCAGGAGAAACTTACCCCCCAGACGGTGAATCTCCTTCAGAAACACAACAATGGCCGCAATGGCGTCAGGGGCAAAACTCTGTATCTCGTCAACGACAATCTTTGAGTAGGACGCGGTAAGGTAAACAAGCTCATAGCCGTTGTACTTAAAGGCCGCCGTGACAAGCTGGTCTGCCGTGGCAACCGTCAGGGGGGCGCAGAGCTTTCTGGCAGCCTCGATACGCTCCATGTAGGTTTCGACGGTATCGTTGTCCTCAAGGGCATAGACAATGTCTCCGTGCAGGAGCGAAACGTTACTATTGTCGGTTTTGGCAAACACCTCACGAAACCGCTTGTACATCTCACTTACGGCCATCTTCAGCCCCAGGAGGTAAAACGCCTTGACGCCATCTATCCAGCCCATGGAGTACTCGGTCTTACCCGAGCCTGTGGCCGCAACCAGGATGATGTTCTTGGCAGCCAGCTTCCTGGCCTCCTGCTGAAAAGGCTTCAATGTCCAGCCTTTGTCGGCAAGCCAGCGGGCAAGGTCGTCACAGTAGTTGCCACGATAGGGTCTTTCGGCATCTATGCCGGCAGATGCCGTGTAATCGCACTTGTGGAGGATGCCCTTGAAAAACACTATAAGCTCAAAGTAGTTGCGATAATACTCCTGCGACTCTATACTTTGCCGCAGGTCTCTTTCAATGTCGTAGTCTGCATTGAGCGGTGAGGTGAAGGCAATCTTGTCTTTGTTTTTCTCCAGGTCGAGCAAAATGGTCTTCTTTGCGGCGGCGGCATCGAACTTGTAGCTTCGTGTGTGGTGAAAGGCCACGCAGTATTGGACGAGCTTATAAAAGAGGATTTTCTCCGTACTGAAGCCGTGAAAATACCTCTTGTCTTCCATTGTGATGAAAGCGATGGAGAGCCACTCGTGGGGGACTTCCTGGGTGTCTTTCAGCTCTGGTATGATAGTCTTCTCCTGCAGTCCCAGTTTGTTTTGGAACTTGTGGTTGAGTTTACCGAGGTCGTGGTAATTGAGTATCTTTTTAATGACGGCGTCGTATTTGTTGACCTTTTCGGGGTCAAGGTATGGCTTGAGTGTATCATAGCACGCAAGCAGGTTTTGGTTGTGTGTCTGAAGTGTTTCCGGCGGGTCTGATTTTGCGTAAACGTCCATCTATGGTTTCGCACTTTCTGGATTCCTGCTTACGCAGGAATGACACAGATGGGCGCAAAATACCATTTCTTGTCATTCCCGTGAAAACGGGAATCCATTTTCAAAA
>NZ_JABXWD010000238.1 GCF_019173545.1 Candidatus Magnetobacterium casense
TTGACGAAAACGTGTTCATAAACAAGGTAACACTGGATGCAACGTGTCCACTGTCAAAGGAAACGGACTTTAAAAAGTGTGCCGTAAAGATATATAAGGCCTGTGCTGGTTGATGGATAAGGACAGGAGGCATTTTCTGACGTCCCTGGGGTTTACCGCAGTTGGCGGTATCCTGTGGGGGAGAGCGGTGTCTGAAACCAAGGCGTCCGCCCTTGTACTGAGACCACCGGGGGCGCTTGCCGAAAGTGATTTTATTGGCAAATGTATACGGTGTGGTCAGTGCGTGGAGGCCTGTCCTTTTTCTACGCTTGTCCTGGCCGCTGCTGGTGACAACAAACCCGTGGGAATGCCGTTTTACACCCCAAGAAAGGTCCCCTGTTACATGTGCAGGGACATCCCGTGCGTACCGGTCTGCCCCACGCATGCCCTGGACAGAGCGATTGTCAGTGAAAACGGTCGGTTAAACATCAACAAGGCACGCATGGGGCTTGCAGTCCTTGACCGTGAGACGTGTGTTGCCTACTGGGGGCTTCAGTGTGATGCCTGCTACAGGGTTTGTCCGCTGATAGACAAGGCCATCAAGGTTCAGTACAGTCGCAACGAGCGCACCGGCAAGCACGCCTTTATGGCCCCCGTCGTAGACAGCGAACACTGCACCGGTTGCGGGTTGTGTGAGCACGCCTGTATCAACGAAAAATCTTCCATCTTCGTCCTGCCCAGGGCGCTGGCTACAGGCAAGGCCAACATCAGATACCTGAAAGGATGGCAAGAAGACGATGAAGGAAGATTGCGCCAACTCAAGCAAGATACCGGGGTGGTCACGCCACGGAGCAAGAGCAGCGCCATTGATTATCTAAACAAGGGAGTGGATTGAAATGTTAATCCATGCCAACAGATTCCTGATCACACGACGCCTCGTGCAGATAACCGTGATGCTGTTGTTTTTTGCCGGCTCTGCCGCAGGGTGGACTATACTCAGGGGCAATCTCAGTTGCGCCAGGCTCTTTGACGTCCTCACCCTGGCCGACCCCTATGCCGTACTCCAGATGCTTGCAGCGCGGGCAATGCCCACGGCTGAAATAGCAGTGGGGGCGCTGACGGTAGCTGTCATCTATGCCCTGCTCGGGGGACGGGTCTTCTGTGCCTGGGTATGTCCGATGAACGTGGTTACAGACTTGGCCGCGTGGCTAAGGGGTGGGTTTTGTGGGCATCTCTGTCCGATGGGTGCGTTTTACTCGCTTATAGGCAGAGGCAATCTCATCAAGCCCGTCCATAACCCGGATAAATGCACGATGTGTATGCGATGTGTCGAGGTCTGTCCGGAGAGACAGGTACTCCACATGATCGGAAAGAAAAACGCTATGGTCAGCTCGGGGCAGTGCATAAACTGCGGCAGGTGCATTGAGGTCTGCGGCGATAATGCAATCGGCCTTGGGAGCAGGTTGTTTTCTGATAAATGAAAACCGTAAAAGGAGGAATACACTTATGATGAAGGTTACAAAGGTTTTGGTGTTGTTACTGTGTGTGCTTTTTGCATTTGGCACGGCCTTGGCCGCTGATAAGAAAAGTGGTTTATCCGATGATGAGATCGGATTTAGAAAGACTCCCCTGATGGATGAAGATAAGACCATGCCGGTAGAAGGCAAGTATAAGGCCGCCTTGCCAGGGAGCAGCAAGACTGTGGACAGGTCTTTTGAGAACAGTCCGCCGCTGATTTCGCACGATGCCACGGGGATTGCACCAATCACGATGAATATGAACGAGTGTCTTAATTGTCACATGCCCGAAAACGCTAAAGGTCTCAAGGCTACTGCCATACCCAAGTCTCACTTTATGGACATAAGTGAGGGCAAGGACCTTAAAGGACAACTCAACGGTCACAACTATAATTGCACACAGTGTCACGTTCAGCCCTCCAAGGTCACACCGCTTATCGATAACAGGTTCAAGCCCGCATTCAGGGGCAAAAACGACAAACACCGATCAAATCTTGCCGACAAGGTAAACGAAGGGGTTGAGTTGAACTAGGAGACAGACGAGCTTGAATATTACAAGTGTGGTAGTACAGACCAATTCATGGCACATGGCCGATGTGCTGGAGAGTCTTCAGAGGGTTGAGGGCTGTCAGGTACACTTTACGGACGATGAAGGCAAGATTATCATCACCGTAGAGGGCCAATCGCAGGATGAGGACATGAAGACACTCAGGACAATATCTGAACTGCCGCATGTGCTCAGTGCAAACATGGCCTTTACATGTAGCGATACCGAAGATTAACCATACAAACAGGGGATTGGGAGTCATCCCGTCCCCTGACCTCTGTTCATCAGGGGATGTTTTTTTAGCCCCTTAACCTGCACCTGTTCATAAATAAGTAGCCTATATCCGTAATTTTACAGTCTCAACCTAGCCCGAAACATTTAGGCATTGATTTAATTGGCTGCACTGTATTATCTTTAACCTCAGTGGAATTAAACGACGTACTATCTTCATTCAGTGGCAAGAGGGTGTTGATCGTAGGAGACATCATCCTGGACCACTTTGTCTGGGGGCGTGTCAACCGCATATCGCCGGAGGCCCCCGTGCCGGTGGTTGAGGTGCAGCGAGAGAGCTACCTGCTTGGCGGAGCGGGCAACGTGGCAAACAACATCATTGCCCTCGGAGGCAGTGCCGCCATTGTTGGCGTCATAGGTGGCGACCACCAGGGGCGGATCATCTCCGGGCTGCTCAGGGACAAGGGGATCGAAGATGCCGGGGTCTTCTGTGACGCACGGCCAACCACGATCAAGACCCGTGTCATTGCACACCATCAGCAGGTGGTCAGGTTCGACAGGGAAGACGCCAGACACATAGACGGCAACATGCTCAAGGGCATCGGTGACTTCATCGGAGAGGTCATCGGAGATTATGACGGCGTGATAGTCTCCGACTACAAGAAGGGTGTCATCAGTCCGCGCCTGATACAGACCATACTTGGGTACACCAGTCCGACGGGAAAGTTCGTCTGCGTAGACCCAAAAGTTGGACACTTCCATTACTACCGAGGCGTCTCTCTGATCACACCGAACCTCAAGGAGGCCCAGGAAGGCTCCGGCATTGTCATCAAGGGCGACAGGAGCTTGCAGAGGGCCGGTACAACCCTCCTGAAAAACCTCCACACACCAGGTGCGACCTGGAGCGACAAAGAACACGCCATCCTCATCACACGTGGCGAAGAGGGCATGAGTCTGTTTCTTGCCGACGGCACCACGCACCACCTGCCCACGGTGGCCAAAAAGGTCTTCGACGTAACCGGGGCAGGTGATACGGTCATAGCAGCTTTTACGCTAGCCTTTGTGTCGGGGGCATCGATGGTGCAGGCCGCCATACTCTCCAATCACGCCGCAGGCATAGTTGTCGGCATGGTGGGCACTGCCACCACCTCGGTCGAAGAAATCAAACGCTCAATGGTTACTGTCTGATACTCGCTCATCTGGTATGCCCCTTGTCTGGATCACTTCTTTTTGCCACGTCTGACAGGCTTCCGGTCTGAGATGTAGGGCTCTTGTTCTTCAGCAGCCTTCAGGTGGTCACCGGTCAAAGAGTGTGAGGTCTTTTTTTTTTCATCCAGGGCTACAATGGCGATCTCTATCAGCTTTCTGACTGCCTCTGCACGCGATGACAACCTGCAAGAGAATCGAAAGTCCTCTATTCTTGCCAATTGCGACTTAGAGGTGAAAAACACGATTTTCTCATCCTTGCTTTCTGTTCCTTCTTCCATAAACACCTCCTTTATGTAAAGTTTACAAATATTACACACAAGACACACTTTATACACTTGACAAACAATATACTGTTTGCATACAATAGTAACATTATATCATTGACTATGTCAAAAAGGAGGCAACATTGAAACGGTTTACCAAAAATGATTACGGCACAATCAAGATGCTTGGTGGCAAGATGCTTGGTGGCAACAGACACAGTGGCAACGGACCCTGCGGTGTTATGGAGGAACTGGAAAAGATCAGGGCCATGCTGACATTCATGGCCGACACAACAGACTTGCTGTTAGCGGCAACGATGAACGAAAAACAGCAACCCATGGACGAAACGCCCTATGGCATGCACCTGCTCTTCATGGAACTGATATCGAGGCTGGACAGGGCATGTAACAGACCACACGAGTAGCCCTCCGTAATCCTTGTTATGAAGTTGTAACGCTTGATACCTGGGACGGTCCAGGTGCCCTCCCCTACCTGTACAGCATGGCAACGGGAGGGCACGCCAGGGGGAGTGCTCAGTCCTTGCACTGCACAACGCCCTTGCCCGTGACCCTGGCATTGTACAGGGCTACCTGCGCATGCGTCATGAAATCGTCGAGTGTGTTGTGTTCCTTCAGCGTGGCCATGCCTATGGATAGGGTTGTGCAGAGGTTATGTTTCGTAAATCGTTCCAGCTTCAGGGTTTCCTGGAAGCGTTCAATGACTACCTCTGCCTTGTCCATCGGGGTATTTGGCATGTAGAGGATAAATTCATCGGTACCATAACATCCCAGCACGTCTATACCGCGGATGCACGATTTGAGGTGTTCGGCCAGCTCCGAGTATAACCGCTTGGCTACATCTATGCCATAGACGTTGAGCACGTTCTTGAAGTTGTTCATATCCATAATGACCAGCGTCAGGGGGATTTTATGCCGACGACTCTTGTCAAATTCATCGCGCAACTTCTGGTGGAAGAAGTGATAGTAGGTAAGGCCGGTGGCAGGATCGATATCTCTGAGTTCGTTCAGCAGCGTGGTGAATTGGTCTTTCCTAAACGCCTCGCCGATCACTTTGGCCATATCAGTAAGGAATTCCCGCAGTTCATGTGTAACCTCCATCGCCTTGTCAAAGTATACCGCAAGAAAGCCCACACTACGTCCGTCAATTGACACCCGTACCGCTACGGCTGTGTCATAGTCTTGCTCCACCCACAGGTCATAATAGTCCTCCGTGTCACTCTGCCCTGTAACGACAACGACTGGTTCCTTGTAAAAGACCCGTCCCACGGCGCCATCGCCTATACCACGCCGGTACAAGGTGCTAAAGTGCGCCGAGATGTTATACCGGTTTTCTATTCTGAGGTAGTCATCCTCGACATTTTTCAGCACCAGCACCCCACGACTGATACCGATAGAATCCTTCATGGCAAACAGTATCTCGTGTATCGTGTGGGTAGCGCTCTCCTGCTTACTCAACAAATCTATGGCCTTGCATACATCTTTAAACAACACTTCAGTCATCATTTTTTTCAAGCTCCCATTATAGTTTCTCAGTTATATTTTACAACAATTCCAAAGAAAACTACAACCTCAGTAATAGTTCACCCCCCTAAGAAGAAGGAAAGAAAGGGGCGGCTCC
>NZ_JABXWD010000239.1 GCF_019173545.1 Candidatus Magnetobacterium casense
CGTAGTCGGGGTCTGAGGTCTGATATCCGATGCTGTGGCGGTCGCCCCTGATCTCCTTTACGGTTGCCCGGCTTACGCAGAAGAGGGATATCTTTGCCCCGGCAAAGGTCATGCTCATGGCCTGTTTATCCACGTAGCATATGCCGATATCAAGGCCGTTGTCATGCAGTCCCCCACCGCCCTCACCGCTTAACATTTCCCTGACCAGTTTGTTCATGTTGTTTAAGATGGCTGAGGGGTCCGTATAGCCCAGTTCGTTGACCACCCGGCTTAACGTAGAGCCGGCCAGCATTGTCATGATGGCCCCGGGGACGCCATGTCCGGTACAGTCGATTATGGCCAGCATGAAGTTGTTGTGTTGACCGTTGAAGCAGTAGATGTCACCACCGATGATGTCGCGCGGACGCCATATGACAAAGTAATCGTCCATGTGGGCGCTCAGACCATTGAGGTGTGGCATGATGGATCTCTGGATGTTACTTGCATAGTGGATGCTGTCCATGATTTGGTTGTTTGCGTCCTCAAGTTGTTCATAGCTATCTGCGAGTTTTTCTTCGGCCTTTTTTCTTTCGATGAGTTCACGGTTCAGGTCCAGCTGCGTTGCGTTTAATCTGATGTTTAAGCGGAAGATATAGAGCGAAAAAAAGACCACAAGAATAATGAATATCGCAATGCCGGCAATTGTCTTCCAATGTTGGTGCAGTATATCGCGCCATGTGACCTTGCCATAGTCCTCATAAGGGCTGATCCGGAGTTCCTTGAGGAGGTTGTCTACGGATTCGTAGTTAAGGGGTATTGTCCAGCCTTCGATTTTGGCTGCTTTGGCAGCGGGACTGTTTTTGGGCAGTTCCAGGAGGGCAGATGCCACCAGCTTTGCCAGTGTATCCGGGGTGTGTCTGACCTTTGCTATTGGCCACTCAGGATACAGGGGCGTGCTTAACAGGAACGGGAAGTTTTTATACCCCGGTCCGGTGCCCTTATATGGGATGACCTTGAATTCCCTGATGTCTATCTCCTGTTTTGCTGCCATTCTCTCAAGCGTATCCGTTCTGACGGTTGCGGCGTCCACCACGCCCTTTTTGACGGCATAGACGACGTCGCGGTGGTTGTTGAGAAACTCAAGTGAGGCAAAGTCCTTCGGGGCAATGCCGTGTTTTTTGAGTTCGCCCCAGGCCATGTGCCAGCCGCCAAGGGAGGTCTTGTCCACGCCCATGAATTTTTTGCCGCGGAGGTCCTTTATGCGGTTGATATCGGAGCGGTCGGCCCTCGTGAATATGACCCCGCCAAAGACCGTATGGCCCTTGCCGGAAAAAGACAGATTTTCCATAGTTGCAATTCTGCTTACATAGTACTTTACCTCCATCTCTATGTAAATGGAGGGGTTGACGATGATAAACTCCACCGAAGCGGTTCTGACGAGGGTGTCTATTTCGTCAAACGTCATAGGGATGAGGGTAAAAGAGTAGCCGCTTATATGAGAGGACAGGTAATCCATCGTAGGTTGCCAGCTACTTTTACAGATTTCCTGGCCCTTGTGAGCCAGCACACCGATCCGCACCTGCTGCGATGACTCTGAAGTTGTCGCCATAGCAGGCAGTGTCATTGCAACCACAAGGGTTATAGCCGAGATTATTCTAAATAGCATTCTCATGTCAGTCGCTCACGTTGGCCTCTCTAAATGGAGCAGAGGGCAGAGGATTTGAGCTAATGCCGAAGAGGGGACTCGAACCCCTATGAGTTTCCCCACACGCCCCTCAAACGTGCGTGTCTACCAGTTCCACCACTTCGGCTTAACTATGTACAGTATACCATAAACATATCTCTGTTTGCAAGTAAAAAAGTCTTGCGTCTTGCTGTAAAAAAATCCTGTGATGACATATATAGCATGTTTCAAAAAAGAAAGAAAGGGGCGGCTCCGCCCCCCTTCAGAACCCCCCGCAAGGGGACCAGTCCCCTTGACCCCATAATGCTTAATCTTCTACCATCACAGAAATATTTACAGTAACGAATATAAAGAAGATACCTTATTTTGATAAACATTGACAAGTGATACAAAGAGAGCTATAATAAGCGCATGAATCAAAATACGACAAGATCAGCATAAAACTGGAGGATAATTTCTTTATGACAAAGATATTAGTAATAGACGACGAGATTATCATCAGAGAGAGACTGAAGAACCTCCTTGTGCTTGATGACTTTGAGGCTTATTCGGCTGAAAATGGTATCGAGGGGCTGGAGGTATTTGAACGTGAAGTCCCTGACGTTATAGTTGCCGATATAAAAATGCCCAAAATGGATGGCATAGAGGTTTTAAAACAGGTGAAAAAGAAAAAGACAGCCACCGAGGTCATCTTCATAACCGGCCACGGAGGCGTTGATACGGCTATCGAGGCAATGAAAGAGGGCGCCTTTGGCTACATCCAGAAGCCCATAGAATACGACGAACTTAAGATCGCAATTGACAAGGCAATAGAAAAACAAACCATGCAGGCGAAAATAGATATATACGTCAGGGAACTCGAAAATAGTGTCAACGAATGGGAAATCACATTTAACTGTGTAAGTGATTGTCTTTCCATTCATGACGAAAACTATAATATCATTAAGGCAAACAGGGCCTTCACCGATACCTTCGGATTTAAACCGGATGCCTCCGGCATCAATCCATGCTATGATCTCTTCAATTGCATCGACGACGATATCTCACAGTGTCTTCACCTCAAGACCTATGATGGCAGGGGGGCGTGCATGAAAGAGATTTTTTATCCGGCACTTAATGCCCATTTTGAGATAACCGCTTCTCCCATCTTTACTAAAGATGGCAAGTTTAAAGGCTCAATCCACATATTCAAGGACATCACCCAGAGAAAGCTCTACGAAGAAAAAATCCAGGCATCACTTCAGGAAAAAACCCTCTTGCTGCGAGAGATTCATCACAGGGTCAAAAACAATATGGAGATCATCTCAAGCCTCATAGACCTACACATTGAAGAGATCGGCGATAAAAAAACTATAAGCATGTGTCAGGACATGAAAAACAGGATACGGTCCATGTCACTCGTACATAAGATGCTATACCAGAGCGACAATCTCTCTGAAGTAAACTTTGCCGATTACACCAGGGAACTCGTAACCGATATACTTAATTCATACTGCGTTGAGCCATCCAGGGTTGCACTGAACATGGATATCAATGACGTATATATAGCAATGGACACGGCCGTACCGTGCTGCCTGATCATAAACGAACTTGTGACAAACGCCCTCAAACACGCCTTTACCGAAATGACATCGGGTGAGCTTCACATATCACTCAAAGAGGTCGGTCCAACAGCCAATGAAAAGGCATACGAATTAATCGTCAGGGATAACGGCAAGGGCATCCCTGATGGCTTTGACATAAGCAAGTCGTCGTCGCTGGGATTAAAGCTGGTAAAGATACTGGCAGAGTATCAACTCAAAGGTAAAATCGAAATGAACACAAAAGGCGGAACCGAGTTTAAACTCTCTTTCAGGCAACTGCAATACACAAAGAGATTCTAAATCATATTTGATGTCTCAAATGCGGGGGAGGTCAAGGAGGGGGGTGTAGACCTCCTTGTTTCTTTCTCCCCTTTCCTTCTTTATAGCGCGGTTCGATTGCGTACAATACAAGAAAGGGGCGGCTCCGCTTCTTTGTCGCTCCAGGAGGGGGCAGCGCCCCCCGGCTCAATGCGCCCCAGCCACAAAGAAGTCCCCTGACCCCGTAAAAAATGCCACGTTTTCTGTATTTAATCCAATCGAAATCTGCTTTACTTAGCCTGCCATTCCGGGGGCATACCGTTTACGACGTAGCCCTTGTCGGATATCTTTGAGCCGTCCATAAACCACGCGTAGACGTCGCCATTGACGGTGTTCTGCCAGAGCACGTCGGCCTTGCCGTCGCCGTTGTAGTCCGCCACCGTAAGCAACTGCCAGAGAGCGGGCATCCCACGTATCACGAATCCGCCACCAACAATTCCGGCCCCGTCCATCAACCAGAGGTAGATGTCTCCGGTTGTGGTGTTCTGCCAGATGATGTCGGCCTTGCCGTCGCCGTCAAAGTCGGCAATCGCCTTGAGCTGCCAGTTGTCCGGGATGCCCAGGGAGGCGTAGTCGCCCTTTGATATGGTTGTCCCGTCCATCAGCCAGACAAAGACGTCGCCGGTGTTGGTGTTTTGCCAGGTGATGTCGGCCTTCTTGTCGCCGTTGAGGTCGGCCACGGCCCTGATTGTCCACTCCGGCCTCATCCCCCGGACGATAAAGTTGCCGCTCTTGATGTCCTTGCCGTCCATCAGCCACACGGCCACGTCGCCGGTTTCGGCGTTCTGCCAGAGGATGTCCGTCTTGCCGTCACCATCGAAGTCGCCCAGTGCCCTGAACTCCCACTCCTTGGGCAACCCCTTGAGGGCATAGCCGTGGGTAGAGATATGCGTCCCGTCCATGATGTACATGTAGACGTCGCCCTTGTCCTTGTGTTGCCAGATGATGTCAGCCTTGCCGTCGCCGTTGAAATCACCGATCCCCTTGATGTCCCAGTCGGCGGAGATCCCCTTGACGACGTAATCGCCGCCGGTGATGCTGAACTTGTTTACCAGCCAGATGAAGACATCGCCCGTTGTGGTGTTACGCCACAGGGCATCGCTGTTGCCGTCTCCGTCGAAGTCGTAGCGGGGCTTCCTGGAAGCTGCAAACTCCACGCTGACGGTCTTGTCCGTGGTCATCCTGACCAGGCACTTTGTGTTGCCCATGTTGTCGTCGCATCCCGTCCAGATTGCCTTTAGCCCCGCATCCGGGTTAGCCGTGATCGTGACGTCCGTGTTGAGGGCATACGAGGCCGTACCAGTTTTGCCATCCGTACTCCAGGTGAGAGTTCCGGGCGCTGCCGTTACCGTGCCGCCGGTTCCTTTGATCTCTACCGTCAGCGTTACCGGCGTGGGGGATGGCGTGGGTGTCGGTGTAAGCGTCGGGGTGGGTGTTGGAGTTGCTGTTGGCGTAGGTGTGGGAGTTGCCGTCGCTGTTGGAGTCGGCGTTGGTGTTACCGACGGAGTTGGTGTCGGCGTTGCGGTTGCAGTAGGCGTAGGAGTTGGCGTAGGGGTAGCTGTGGGCGTAGGAGTGGGGGTAGCTGTAACCGTTGGCGTTGGAGTAGGCGTGGGTGTCGGGGTGGGCGTTGGTGTTGGTGTCGGTGAAACGTCCCAATAGCCCGCATCCCACGTCATGCCGTCCCACGTGCTGACCGCCCATACCGATGACGCCATTATCAGCGCTTTCATTAGTGCTAAGTCAGTTCTTCTCATTCTTGTCGTCTCCTGTATGACCTTTTGCTACTGGGTTTTTTCTTTAAGCGCCCTGTCT
>NZ_JABXWD010000024.1 GCF_019173545.1 Candidatus Magnetobacterium casense
GGTTTTCGCGGATTCATCTCTGATAATTTTGCGCCAATCAAAGATGTGATGTCCTAACCAGCAACAAAATAAAAGCCTTAGATATTTTTTGAGCATAGCTACGCTCCGTTAAAATTTAACCCTACGCAGAGCGTCGAGTCAATTCTTTCCACGCATGGCGGATGAGATAGGCCTTTATCTTAACGCTTTACTTACAAACTTCCATACCACGAAAAACACTATTATCCCGCAAACCACCGTGAGTCCTGCCATCGGTGCGCTCATCGTTACTTTAGGCGCGCCCTGAAGCAAGGAGATGTCTGAATTAGAAACCGTGCCTGTACATGTATTGTCCACTTACTTCCCCTTCACATACGTCAACATGCGCTCGCCAAAGATGAACGACCACACGCTCCGTGCCATATCCCATGCAAGTTCGATATTTTCTTGCGGAACGCCCGGAATGTAAATCGACGCAACCGCCGCCACGATGACGATTGCGGCCAGTATATATCGGAAGGAAGCCCTAAGGTCAGCAACCCACCTGCTGATATCGCCAGCGGGTTTATCAAGCTCTGCAAGGGCGCGGAGTCTATTAGTATCGGCCTCCATAAGCTTTATGCGCTCATCAACGTTCTGTGGTTGTGCGCCAGCCCCACCTGTCAATCTACCCACAATGCCACGGATACCGTCGGCAAAGGTAGGTACTAAAGCAGGAAGTAAAGTGGTTAGAAGAAGTGCGGCTCCCATAAGGTCTCCTTATCTATGCTCAAAATGATTCCCGTCGTGAAACCCTGCGAAATCCCCACCCCATCTGTTGTCAGGATGAAGGGACTTCCAGTACATGCCAAGTTCGGCGTAGTCCTCGGAGGCCGTCAAGTAAACACCCTCCTTGAAAAGGTTGAAGTCCACCGCCAAACGGTCTTGGTGTTGTGACCTTTTCACTTTACTCTTTCCTGACTTCAAATGCAAGGCTTGTTGTTCGTCCGTGCGGAACGCCTCGCCGAAGGTCAATTTGTAACCTTTGGCATAGGCAAAGGTGATGAGTTTGGCCACCATCGGGGTAAATTCTCTTTGTTTGTCACCAAGTGTCATTTTGTGTCTCGTCGATTGATGACAAAGTGGTTTGTGTATCATATTTTCTATTCTACGATATACAAACTTAGTTCTTAAGTTACTTCCTAACCAAAAATAGCTTTTGTTAATAACCCCCCGACAAGCAACATGAGAAAGGAAATAAATAGCGTCGCCCATACGGGTAATCGGGCAACGAGCTTTTCCTCGATGCCTTCGAGCTTTGAAAATACCCGCTCGGCTAACTTGTCGTGCCGTTCTTCAAGCTTTGTTAGTTGCAAGCGCGTCTCGTGATTGTATTGGTAACATTCCCCGACTGTCTTTCCTTCTGGTTGTTCAGACACATCAATAATCCCCCTTTACTTGACGCTATTTGCAACTACCTTTTCCATCAACCCACGTTTATCCCGCAAGATAGTAAACTCCCACTTGGAAGGCGTGGCGGGAGCGGGTTTTGGTTTCTCGATCTCGGTAAGTTCTTCCACCTTATTGCTCAAGAGGTCGAGTTTCTCATGTAGCTTATTGTCAACCTGCAATTCCATCGTCTTTGTCGAACCTTGCGGCTTCTGACCAACAAGAGTATAGACAAGCATTTTTAGTTCGTCGATGGACTTGTCAACGGTTTGCACCGTCTCCTCAATCTTCTTAGGCGGAGTGGTCTTCTTCTCTTTCGCCTCTATCTTCTCTACCACCTCGGAAAGCTTTTTGTACATTGCAGACCTACTCATATCGGAGTAATAGGTCTTGTGCATGTGATTGAAAAACGCCGTCTCGCTCATATCCTTGTACTTCGGAAATCTGGCCTTTATCTTTGCAAGGTTCATTGCGCTACCTCCATATTTCTGCTACTGAAAGGTTCCCCTCTCAAGTTAAGTGGGTCTTGTAGTTCTTCGGGTTCTTTCTCTCTCGGTATATCGCCAAGTTTGATTCCGGTCTGTATGCCAGTGTTCCTAAGTGCTGAATCGAAACGTTTCTTGATGTACGATACAGGCGCACCTGCGGACATCCTGATAAAAGCGTCGGCTACATCAGGATTGAGCAAAGCTTCGTTGATTAACTTCTCTTTCTGGGCAGTCGTATAACGTGTCGCAAGTTCTTTCGTTGCTTGTGCTATCCCAGTAGCGGCATAATATGGGAATTTCATTATGCGCCCACCGAAGAAAGAAGCATTTGCGACAAGCCTTTCAGTCGTGGGGTTTAGATTCTCAAGAACAGGTGAGCCCGTGCCGTACGCTGGCTTAATCGTCCTGTAGAATATTTTATATGCGTCAGTGAAAGTGTCCATCTTCTTTAACTCGTCAGGCGTGTAGATAGCTTTAAAGATATTTGCATGTGTCTTTCTTATTTGGTCTAACTTACTTGGGTCATAAACTACAAAGTCATCTATATCGCGCATGGTAGTTTGTGAGCCTTCGAGTGCATGATTCCATACAGCACGGCGCAAACCAGTTACCGCTTCTGGAGTCTTACCGATGACTCTGCCTATCTCCATTATCTTTTGAGTAGGGTTAGCTCCCTTGAGTATCGAAGGGATAACTTTATCTAAGTCGCCTTCAACCAAAAGACTTGTCTTAACCGCCTCATCGAGCGTTTTTTGTATCGCGTCAACATTCTCGACTTCTTTGCGGATATCGGGGAACGCACGAAGTGCGACGGCATGTTTATTGCGCCATGCTTTTGCCTTTGTTGCGGACAGCAGGTTGGTACCTTCATCGAAGACGTTATCTATAAAATCTCTCATAGCCGCACTACGCAGGGCTTCCCGTGCGGGTTTATTGCCGCCAAGCGTTGTGATGAAATCTCTTACTTGCGTCTCGCCTGATAAAAACTTTTGGGCGATATCTTCTGCGTCTATGCGTGTAGTTTCTCCACGCTTCCCTCTTTGAAGCACCTCTGCGGCAGTGCCAGTCTTAAAAGGAACATATTCTTTGCGGTATCTTTCTTTTGCAGTGCGATATAGGCCACCAAGAGTGCCAGTTTCAGTGCCGAGAGTATCGAGAGTTTCATCAAGTGCGGTACTAATCTTCTTTAACCTGTCTATCATCTCACCATTCTCTGTCTGGCTTATGGCTTCTTGGATACGGCTCTTAAACTTTCTTGCGGCGGCAAAAGAAATGCCCTTTTCACTTGCGCGCAATAGTTCATCCGCTACTTCTGGATTCTTCCTGACAATTGCTTCTTGCATTGATTTAGGTAATGCAAGAATTTCCTGCGTCGCTATGTCCGGTTGCATGTTGGTTTGTATTTCATGTATCAACGCATTGGGTATGTTGGCCGTGCCACCGCCTTCATACGGAGTTGCGGCCTCTACCAAAGCTTTTTTAAGGCTATTGGCTGGCAATTCTGGGTTGACCTGCGATATCTCATCAAAGAGTCTATCCATCTCAAGGCGTTTCTCGCCTTTGGCCGCCTTCAAAGCTTCGTGGATGTTTTCGCCTTCGGCAAGCTTAGAGATCTCCCTATACTTGTCAGCAACAAGCCTCGCTTTAGCTTCTTCCATCTTGCGATTAGCCATGACAGCTTTCTCGACATCCCTAACATCGCCTTCTGGAATCAATTTCTGCCCATACTCCGCAATCTTTTCTGCGGCCTCACCCCTGCGAGTACGGATCGCTCCGGCGAAACCAGCTTCTTCGCCCTTCTGGATTAGTTTTCTTTCAGCTCCAATAAGTCCTGGAGTACCAGTAGCTTGAGCAGTCGTGAATAGCCGACCACGACCAAGCCCCTTTTCTATTTTCTTCGCTTGCTCAATATTGGAAGCATATCTTTCAGGCGCAACAACCGATTCCTGTATTGACTTCGCGGCAGTCTTGGCAATCCCTTCCTTAGTGAAAGCTCTCTTTGCAACGTCTATGATACCCTTTGCGCCAGCATATCCAAGTCCACCTACTAACTGCGCGGCTATATCGGCATACGGACTATCAGTCTGCGTCCTTGTAAGACCGGAGGCCGCACCAGCGGTAGTAGCCATACCAGCTTCGAGTTTCAGGATATCAACAAGTGGCATTTTCTTCAAATCGCCAAGAAGTGTTTTTACTATAGGGCCAGTAGCCTTGCCCGTCTTATTGACATAGGCCAATGTTCCAGCAAGCGGTATCAACGCACCAGCGACTTGTTCGCCGACAGCTTTCGCGACATTCTCTGTAACGCCCTGTGGCTTATAAGATTCAGGCATTATTTTGCGGATAGACTCGCTACCGCCGAATGGTTTATCTATGCCAGCCCCGGCAAGGTTAAGCACTGCGGTTACGGCATCCACGGGGAGTCCAAGTGTACCAGCTATCGCCTCATTTGCGCCAGTACCAAGAGAACGCCCTATATCGGATACTTTCCCCACAGTCCGTCCAACTATCCCATGTTCTTCTGGTATGGCAGTGGTTTGGGCAAATGGATTATACGACACTGGCCGTCCAACAACACGGCCTTGTGAGGGTGTTTGAGCGAATGGATTATGACTTACAGGTATTCCAGTTGGCATTATTCTTGCACCTCAATGAATTGACCGTTTCTCTCCACATACCACTTACCATCGGGGGCTTGCCTTTTGCCAGCCACTTCTTCGGCAGTAAGTTCTATAGTACCTTGGGTCTCGCCACCAGTGATATCTTGAACAGTAGCGGCTTTCTTGTATGGTATACCGATAAAATCTTTGTCGATTTTGTATTTGTCGGCAAGCTTTTCGTAATCGCTGACAACCGAGTTGTATTGGTCAGAGTATACCTTATAGAACTCACGCCCCATGTCAACAAGTGCAAGCCGCTCATCGTTAGTCAGGCCAGCACCACCAGAGGCTAACTTATCTATTTTGCCTTTAATTCTATTGAGTATCGCTATGTTCTGCGGAGTCCTTGCATACTCACTCTCGCGCACAACAGAAGACGGGTCGGTCATCTTATTAAACAAGGTAATAAGCGACTGGTCAATAGCTACAAAGTTATTGGAAGTCTGGGCTTTTTTGTAAGCTTCCTCCATAACTCTATATTTATTAGAAATGGTCTGATAATCTTTAACTAATGGATTGCTCTTTAGTTCACTGCGCAATTGACCTGCAACTCCGGCCATCTGGTTAGCGGTAAGGTCAGAAGGCTTCTTTTCGCCAGCCTTGATATCATACGCCTTCGTCGCAGGATTCCATTGCATGATACCTTCGGCAGTTTCAACAGTTTTGGCGGCTTCGGCAGGTTCCATGCCAGCCGTCATCTTCTTCTCAAGGTAGTTCTGGAAATAAGACGGGAGTTCCGGCTCTTTGAGCTTATCAAGCCCCTTCGCCTTCAACACTTCCATGACCTTTTCAAGAGGTATCTTCCTGTTTGCGGCCTCTTGGATTATCAGTTGTTGGTTTTTAACGGCTTCTTCATACTTCTGTCGCATTTTCTTGTGTTCCGCTTCGACCCATTGTGCTGTGCCGAATTCTGGTTCAGGTGCAGGTGTTCCACGGGGAACACTTTGCACATAAGTATCGGCGTTCTCAACACCACCACCGAAAAGTCCCACTCCGGCAGATGTACCGCGAATAACAGGACGTTCGCCAGTCAATTGCGTAAGACCACGAAGCGTACTTTCCATACGCGGCATGGTTTCTGGAGTAAAACTCTGCGTCAAAGGCATATTCTAACCTCCATACGACGGAATACGGGATAAAAATTCACTAAATCCACTTGCGCCAGCAGTTCCGGTATAGAAATCACTTATCGGGCGGCCTGTTTCCTCGGCTCGCCTTATACCGACCTGTTGGTCTTCCCAGCTTGCCCAAAACTGCGGGTTGACGGACGGCGGGGCGTTATTGGCGACTCTCGTGATCTGCCCACCGCCAGACAGGTCTTGCCCAAGAGTAGAAGTCGAGAACGGCATATTCCTCAACGTATGGGTAGGCTCTTTGCGATTGAAACCTTCCCGCGCCCTACGCTCTTTATCAAAGAAGTATTCCTTCTGTGCCATTTCATAGTCGAGAAGTTTTCTACGCTCATCAGCTTGCCAATTCAAAAGTCCGGCCTGAACGTCCGCACTATATTCCGGCGCATACATTCTCTGTGCTTCGCCTCCAGCACCAGCCATCGCGCTCTCCAAGCCCTCGCCATACCCCGAAAGAGCTTCCCTGCCTATCAACCCTTGAACATTTGGATTCTCGGCTCTACGGGCTGTCTGGAGCGTCGAGAGCAGTCCTTTGCGAAGCTTTCTGACGGCGGGAGCGGCCTGTTGCTGTTGGAGGAAACGGATTCTATCCCAATCCTGTTGAGGTGCGAAATAAGGTGAGACTTCAGGGGCGAGGAGTTCTTTACGCTTTGAACCGAACATCCCACCACTGCCGCTGGATGGATACATGCTTCCACCACCAAAAGTATATGGACTTCCGCTTGCAGTTATTAGAGGCATGTTCTGCTCCTTATTCTTGAGTGTATATGTAATGTCCTATACCATAAATACCAAACAAAGTCCAGTATGGTAAATTAAGGGCTAAAACAGAACATATACTTATCCAAAAGGCTACACAAAGACGACAATCAAATAACCACTTGTTTCCCTGAATAAGCCAGAGGGTGCGTGGCCTCAACCATCTACGAGGCTTATCAAAGACCGCTCCTTCTGTTATCAGCAAAGAAATGATGTAGACCGAGAAAGAGGCTATTATTATTTCTTCCCACATCCGCCACAACCTCCATCTTTCTTGTCTTGGGCAACGTTACTCTTGGCTTGCTGATGTAGCGCGTTCATCTCGCTTACAAAAGAACGGTATGCCGACTCTGCTCCAACGCCCTTATATCGCTCCATAGCGAACATCAAAATACCGACTTTTTGAGCATACTCGTAAAGTGGCAAAGGTTGTCTCTCTACCCTCAAACACTCTTTGACATATTCATCATAATCGTATATGTTTTTCAATGAAAGTACAATATTTAAATTTCTCAACATGTTGCCTCCATTACAAGCATTGCCATTCGTACTTATTGCCTTCACCACTCGTTGCATAAATATTGTAAGGCCCACAATCCGCCGGACAAGTGTTCACATACCCTGGGACTCCTAATGCTACAGAACAGTTTGTCTCACCTGCAACATCATAGCAACCACAATTCACAACAGTCCACTTAGTAGCTGTTGTTTCTGTTACTGTTGTCCCTGCACTATAACCACAACCAAAATGCAAACACGTTGCCGTGCAAGTTTCTACCAAGACCCACCCACTTGCCGCACCCGGCATACGAACTTCAAGGGAAGCAGTCGTACCACAACTACTCGTGACTGTTATCGTCGCCATACCGCAACAACCAGTCCAATCCCATGACGCAGATGCAGTATCTTCGCCGCCGGTAGTTACCGTGCCACAACTTACCGACCATTCATATGGGGCAAGACCACCGACGGCTGTATAAGTACCACCAGTACCACTTGGCGTAGTGTTACCAGATATATAAACCGTGGCGTCTGGTACTTTTACGTTTATTACTACAGCTGAGAATGAATCACAAGTATCATGACATATCATATAAATTTGGTAATCATCACATCTACATGGGATTTTAAGAGATATCTGCCCAGGTTTGTCCCTATCTGTACCCATGCTATTTAATACATCATCGTCCAGCATCAATGGCATACAATAGGTAAGACCCGTGCCATCCATCATAGCAAAGAATATGGTCTCTCCACACCAAATATCGTACCATACTTGGTTGCCCATGCCCGGTATAAAAAGATCCGCTGTATGATTAGCACAAGGGTCTGGCGTATCACCCGGCACTTCAACGTCAGGCGACGGCGGTGCATCGGTATAAGGCAAGCGAGCCGCATCAGGGTGCATTGCCTCCATTTCCTGATAACCTCTCTCATCGAGATAGGGCTTGTGCATTTCAGAATGGGGAAGACTTGAGAAATCTTCCGTAGCCGAAAGCGGACTCGTGCGCATAAAGTCAACAAAATCTTCATCCTCGTTGTATTCAAGGTACGGCCTCCGGCCAGTGTTATTATCTATTGCCTTTGGTTTTGTCATCTTCGTCTATTGGTATTTCCATTACAGGCGGATTCCACCATGCCATATCTTTGTACTCGACCGTGCGTTCGAGATTAAGGTTTTTACACTCCGTTATCTTCTCAAACCACCTTCTTGAGTCTACCTTTTTCTCTGTCATCGATTATCCCCAATCGAGGTTATGCGATAACCAACATCCAAGAGGAGCATTGATTGAGCCGCTGTCGCATGACGATATCTCACCGTGAAATGGTCTCCTCGAAGATTTACACGCCACCTGTGTCTGCGATATGGTTCACCAGTATTCTCTGCTACCATCGTAAGAGTACCGAGCGGGTCTGTCAAGAAAGTCGAATTGCCGTTTATCGCAAATGACTGTAAAATATTTCCAGCAGATTGCGTTTTGCACCTCAACGCCACATCGCGCATTTGTAACCAGTTACCCGCACCGTCTATTTCTTGGTCTATATAGGAATCAATGGCGGTACTAACGTCATCTGCTCCCGTATTGAGTCTATAGACGAACCCATCAGAAGACCCTCCGCCATATTGCAAAGAGAAGGTATTACCGCTTGCGCCTTCAAATTCAGCTATACAAGAGAGTGCTTGGCCGAGAACATCAAAAGTCCAAGTACCGTCTTCAATATGGAAAACAGGAAAGATGTTTGGTACTGTAGCAGACCCGCCAGACACAAGGCCAACCCTTATTGCGTTTCTGGCACTGTCATAGGCAAGCCACATCTTGTCTTCATAACCATTCCTAATGCACTCTGTCTTCATCGGATTGAAATAATTATTGATTGGCGCGGAGATCCGAGAAACGGTCTTCCCGTCTGTAACGTATACTCCATAATGCGATAACCAGAAAGCAAGCGTTTTTATCTTCTCATCTGTCGCCGTAGCTGTGCGAACACCGTCAATTACTGCGGCACATTTTGCGTTCAATATACCTACATTGGACGATAACAAGAGTTTCCCGAAAGTCTTTGGCGTATAACCTTCGTAGAGTGTCGTGCAACCGCCTTCCGTTCCTTTCTCCTCTTGCCAGATGATAATCTCGTTGTGAAACTTCTTAACGCATCTCACTGCGTTGTTACGGCCATCGCCGGGGGCGAGTATTGCAAAGTCCTCACCATTGAGCATCAATGGCTCGTCGGAAGTTGCGACATAACAGTATTCAGGATATTGCGTGAAAGAATACAACGCCCTATTCTTCCATACTCCATTCGCTTTCCCAAGAGTTCCAATATCAGATATGTCATAATGGGGGATGTACTGTATGCCTATGTTGACTTTGTCCGAAAGAGTTTTGTCGAATTTGATACGATACCAGTATGCCTGGTATGGCGAATCTTCGAGTTGCACTCTCTCCGGTACATCGAGCGTAGTCCAACTGACGAACCCGCTTTTCGTAAGTCCGGCGGTATCTTCTGTCATGGTAATTGCGCTCCACGCGCTTCCTGTCCAACGCGCCACTTCGCTTATTGTGGTAGTGTTCTCGCCAAAAGTGATTGTCGCACTTTTATCCAACTCGGTTGTCAAGCGAGCGGCTTCGACATTTATGACGGTAGAAGAAACAGATAATATTTTCGTAGTTCCGTTATTGGAGGTCGTACCAGAAACTGTTATTGATTGCCCTGGCTGAAATCCGGCAGATAGGAAATTAGCATCAGTTGAGCGTATATAGTCAGTACCAGGGCCAGTGCCAGCATCGAAGAAAGAAATATTCGAACTACCAGTCACGGTAGCTTTTGTTATGTTCGGCGTTGCGCCAACATCGATAAATAGTGCTCGCGCAGGTTCGGAAGTGGCAACGTAGAGTATGTCTTCTCCAGTCACCATCTTGCTTACATCTATCGAACTCCCGCCATAAGTCATGTATTTAAGTTGTGCGGCGCGGTACACCTTCGCCTCTATCGCATCCACAAGAACACCGTCCCATACATTCCTTATGCCCTGCCAAGAGGAATTAAGCCCTATCGTATTAATGGATATGGGCGTAGTCAAGTTCGCCGATGGTTTTAAGCGATACCAGAACATACTCAAGCCAAAGAGATATGTTGGTCGCTCATCTGCCCCGGCAAGAGTCCACGACATGCTCCCGTTTTGTCCGAGAGTTGCGCCGGAAAGCAATGTCCCATCTGAAAAACCGGACACGGCTGTCCAGCCTGAAGTATTTCCCCAATAATAAAGGGCAGTAGTGGCCGTGGCTACATTCACGGTAGTAAGCGTGAACTTTATACTCGTGAGCGGAACAGGCGAGCCTATAAAGAGGCTATGATTTTGGAGAACAGAAGTCAGTGTAGCGACCGTTGATGTATCCGAGTCCCTTACCTCGACCGTATAATCTTCGCCACCTTCCGGTATAGCTGGAACGGTAGTATTTTTGAAGACAATAAATGCATCCGGCGGTCTATCTGTGCCTATGTTTATCTGGTGTTGTCGAACTCCATCAGAAAATATGCATATATCGTCTATATTGCCCCAGGACGCGGGTATCGCATTAGATACGGCAGTAAGTACGTCTGAACCAAATGCACCAGTGGTAACGGTCGGGGGATTGTTGGTTGCCTCCTGTACCGAACCATCGACAAGTTGTCGGTAGGAATGAATTTCGGTCTTTGCACCCTTTGAAAACTGATAGAGCGTCATGGTTTCAAGGGAGGAATCAGCTACGGTATGTTGAACGGCTTGGCCTTTGCGTTTCTCGAATCCTGGGAATAGCGGATTCATATTCTGTATCATAGAAAAACCGCCATTCGGAATAGCGGTCTTCTCAAGAGCGGTTACTGCCCCACCATGAAGCGGTATAAGTTTGACTTCCATCATATTAATTACCCGATGTTATATCGTAGTTACCACCACCATGGTACAGTAGCGCGCTATCTATTGGCGAAGGGGTCTTGAGTTTGTCTCGTGCTACATAATTCTCGATCGTGAGTATTCCTTGCTCCGCGAGATGCCTAAGGTCTGCATTGATAGGATGGTCTGCGTCTATTGCAAGCCTAACGGCAAGGTTATTTACGATAACTTCTTTATAAAAATCCGGCATTGAAACAGAAGTCGCAAGGGTAGCGAGTTCGGTCAATGCTTTTTCGGAGATGATATACAGAGTCTCGACAGCAGACGGTTCGATATCGAAGTATATCTTGCCGAGCGTATATTGCGGGTCGTAGTAATACTTCTCTGGCCTACCATCCGAGGTTTTATGGCTAAGTGCCGCATATTCAGCTTGCGACATCGGGTCTATCGTATAGTCAACGCTATTTGAATCGCGTATGAAGACCTGTGATATCGAAAGCGGCCTCGTGGTGTTAAAGTTCCCACTTGACCCGATGGTATAGCTCGATTGCCCTACGACAAGAGAAAAGTATTCGATTGTCCTGAACGGGACAAGAAGTCCGTCAATACTCCAAAGACTTATCATATTATTAAGCATGACGAGACCTTTATCGCTCGAGGTCGTCGGGATAGTAGTTACACCTATTCTGTTATAGGCTTGATTTATAAGTTCTTGTGCCGTAGCCATCCTATCCCCCTATTTTATCGCTTTCAGGATAAGCCTTGTTACTAAGTCATCCGCTTGTAGACCTTCAATTTCAAAATCTGCCTTATAAAAGAATCTAAAATCGCTCATCGGTGTAGTCCCGCATTGTTCATAAGCCTTCTGTGAAAGGAAACCAAACATCTCCGGTGGCATAACCCGTTTATGTGAAGGGTCACCCCATGCCCATACGGACTTTGGCGACGGTACGATTATAAACATCATGCCGTTAGGTTTTAGTATTCTCCAAAAATCCGTAAACTGGTTGAAAAACGTCTTCCAATCACCTTGATTGCCTATATGTTCAAGTACGTCGTAGGCGTGTATCTCGTCAAAGAAATCATCTCCGAATGGTAGAGGTAGAACTTCCAGATCCCATACAACATCAGGGCTGTTATCAGGATTAAAATCGAGCGTAACAAGCCCTTGCCATGACGCATCTGTCTTTTGGCCTAACTTTTTATCTCGATTTTTTCCGCTTCCGATTAACAGTTCTTTATACTCTTGAGTCATTTCCACCTGATAGAAAGTTGAAATAGTTTCCCTCAAACTTCTGTGTGCCGATGTGCTTAAAGTTGATGTTCGGTTCAACCCATATCTCACCACCCATTTCAACCCATCTCTTACAAAAGGTCGCATCCTCGCCGTACCAGACATTGTCGCCAAAGAGCTTGCCAGTATCGAAGAACGTGCAAAGCCCCCTACTATCTCGTTCCATCTTGTAATGCGAGGCCATCTGCTCGAAGACGCGCCTATTGATACGCATGAAGCCAGCAGGGACACCAGTTGCGCTCACAAGACCAGTCTTCTCATCGAGGCAGTTGTTAGTTGCCTCGTCAAACTTGAGTACAACCGGAAACTCAAGTCCGGTTTTTCTATATGGGTATGCGCCAGCGACGATTCCTTTGTCGTGCTTAAGGAGTTTGAGCATCGCGTCCTTATCAAAGGCAACATCGGAGTCTACAAATATCAAATCCGTACAGGTCGTATTCAAGAACAATTCAACGCACATATTCCTTGCCCGTGCGATATAGCAATCACCGGAATGTATATACGGCATGACATTGTGGCCGTTATCCCTTAGAGCATGAGTATTAGTCAACAGGGATTCGACACACTCCGGCATAACACCGCCGTAAGATATGACCGCAAGAAAAACGTGCATGGGAATTGCGGGGAGGCAGGCAACACTCCCCGCGTATCCTTTCTTCTTAGACCGTGGTAATGAGGCCGAGATTTACGAGCGCGAGTCTTAGTGCCGTAGTGGACGCTATCGCCGTGGTAAGGTCGGTAGCGACAGCTACGCCAGTCTGTTGTACGACTGGAGTCGCGCCGAAGAACGCTATCTTATCGGTCGTACTCTGACCCATGCGAGTACCATCGTCATTGCCGTTTGTGAGTTCGATAACTACTGCCATGATGAACCTCCTATTGGTTGCGTAGAGGCGACGGGATTAACCCATCGCCTCATACTGGTTTATGTTATTAGCCGCGCACTCTGACAGCCCACTGCGGACGTATCGTCTTGTAGCCGTAGAGAACGTCGATACGGAGCGGGAATCTGTTGTTGGTTATGTTGCCGTCGCGCCAGATACGCATGGCGATATTGTCCTTTACCGCCGAACTCATCTTCTGGCTCTCGTCTATATACGGCATGACGCTTGCGAAGGTGAAAGCGTCCTTGTGATATGCAAGGTTCTGCGTATAGACCGCAGAGGCCGCGCCGGAACCACCAGCCGCGACGTTCACGATAGCCTTGCCAGCACCAGCCGAAACTATCTCGATATTCTGGCTTGCGCCGGACGTTACCGGAGTCGGGCTTACAGACCATACGTCCGTACCGTCGTTGGTAATGGCCGCCGTTATGACGAACTGCTGGAGGTGCGCGTATCTCTGCTTAGTCTCCCTATTGATGGCGTATACGTCGGCTATGGTGAATACGTCGCCTACCGTCATCGTGCCGTCCGCACCAGTCGTGGTGATGGTCGCCGTGCCGCTGGTTATACCCGTCGATGTATTACATACCGGAGTGGTATCGTCCCTCGTGCCGTTGGTATGGGTAGGAGTCATATTGCTCTCCCACCACTTGAGTCCAGCGGCCTCGCCTATGTAACCTTCGGCAAAAGCGCGTTCGAGTTCGCTCGCCTTATGGAAGTACGCACCCACGCCGTTGACTGTTGCGGCCATCGCAAGACTATCCATGAGAAGATGCCTGTCATTGGTCGGCGCAAGTTCCTGCGAAAGACGCGCATTGGCGTTGAGCACGGCCACGAGCGAAGCAGGGGTGGTCGCTGGAGTGCCAGTGAGGTTGAACACGTCTTTGTAGACGTTTGAGAGCACGTCGTACTCGACATACGAAGCAAGTTTCGTCATAGCGGGTTCGATTATGTTGGTCTCGAACTGCTCAACCGACATCGAATGGTCTATCGAGGATACTTCGAGGTCTACGCCGCGCTCCGTGAGGACAGAAAGGCTCTGCGTAGTCTCGGCGACATCGTTGACGGACATTACCGCGCCTGAACGAACGGTAAACTCGTTCGGATTCTTTATCAGAATCACGCCACCGTTCTTGCGTTCGCTGTTTTTTACATCTTTCTCATAGGTAGTGTTAATCGTCTTGAGGAACTTGAGCTTATTGGTGAACGACGAAAGGGACTTCTTAACCAAATCGCCGTCGCTTAGTGTTTTCCAAGTATTAGCCATCGTATTTTCCTTTTAACCCGTTCCTTCCGGATGAAAATGTTACTTGTATTTTGCCTGAAGTTTTCTTATCTTCTCGGCCTTCTCCCAAGCAAACCATTCTTCATCGGTCATCTTGGACGGGTCTTTTTTTACGGTATCATTACCGTCAATCGGTTTTATCGGCGCGGGGGCTTTACTTATAAGTCTTGCCTTCGCCTCACCGAACTTCACCTCAAGTTTGCCTATCTCTCTACCGAGCGATATCGGGTCAAGAGAAAGAAGTTTAGCATTGAAATCAGGGTTCTTGGCGATAAAGTAACCTATCTCCGGTGCGAGTTCAGAGGATAGTATCGCCATACTTACTTCTGGAGTCGAGGGCATTTCGTTAATCGCATCATAGAAGTCGGGGTATTTATCAGCTACACGCTTCGCCGCGACCGCGAATTTGGCCTCATTCTCCTTTACTTCTTTCTGTCTTGCGACCTCACGAACTTGGCTGTTGCGTTGGTTTTCGTTCCACGCCGCGAGGTCGTCTTCATACTTAATCCTTGCCGTCTTAAACTCCGCACTACTATCGTATTCAAGTTCGGCTGGAGGAACAGGGCGGTCAGAAGGCACTTTAGACGGCTCTGGAGACGAAACAACGCGCCTTTCAAGTTCTTCCAGTTTCTTAGCGAGTTCTTCATTTTTCTTCTTCTCCGCATATTTTTCTTTTGTGAGCGCGTCTATACGCTTTTGTACGCCGTTCTTCTTCTCTGGAGTACCGTTCAGGATATCCTCGATACTTACGGTCGAATCTTCCTGTCCGGTCTCTGTTGAGGTCCCCTGCCCCGTGATATCTGAATCATCATTCGTTTCTGAATCCTGAACTGGTTCTGTTTCTGCGGTTGCCGCTTCCGCCATTACTTTCTCGGCAATTTCGTCCGCCGTTACGGGCGTGGTTTCGGTGTTCATTGGAATCTCCTTTTAGAATGTCTCGGTTGGCGTTTGCCCTCCGGTTGAATCCATAGTTGCTTCGCCGCCTTTACCACCAAGCAAAGCGTTCATATTCTTGTTGAGGCGTTCCTTTATCTCCTGCGCCCCTGGCCAATCAGCGTATTTGAACACCAAATCAAGCATTAACGGAGAGATATTCGGAGAAGCTTGCATAAGGGAAGTCATCATCTCAACAGCTTCTTGGCGACGCGTCGAGTACATCCCGACTTCAGCTACAACGTCATACTTGCCGACAGTTAAATCGTTGACAATAAGTTCTTCTCCAGTTTCGAGGTTTACTGTAGTCTCGTTTATCTTGACGAGTTCATCATTACCGTCTTCTCCGAGAATACGGATAATGCGCTCATCGTCGTATATCTTGGGTATGATATTGATAAGTTGTTTTGTCGAAGCAAGCACTGCCCTCTTGAAATTATCTCCGAAGTGATAAGTGCCGAATTCGCTTCGTCCTGCACGTTCTCTAATGGCAACTCCGGTACGTTCGTTGCTTCTTTCACCGAAAGAGGCTTGATACATGCCGATGGTGTCTTGTATGTCTGCGGCTGAAAGTTGAAGCATCTGCGCCGCTCCGGTAGGTATCTGCGGAGGCGGTTCACGGCGCGGTTTGCTATTCGTTCCTTGTTGGTTTACAAGCAAATAGGCATAGTTCTTCTTATTCGCATCATTCCACTGTTGTTCATGCCCCTTTATTTCCTGCGGGGTTACAAGATAAGGTGATTTAGGTGCAAGAGCAACTGTTTCAGTCATTGACGTAAGCCAGAAATTATATGCCCGTTGAGGGTCTTTTGCGTCATTGACTAAAGCGTTCTTGTACTGTTTACCGCCAATATTGAATTTATCGCCATATACTTCGATTATGGGTATATCATCACCTACCCATTCGCCTTCTTCGAGTATATCATGGCCAGTAATGCGTTGCCATTTGACCTTCGGGGCTTTGACGGTCTTTTCTTTGAGTATGGAGTACCCATTAAAAGAGAGTATTTCAGGGGTGATTTCGTCGGTCAGTTCAACAATCTTGCTATTGCCAGTCCCATCGACGATAAGGGCGATCTTTTTATCATAATATTCTTTGAAGTAGTAATCAGCGATGAAAATCTTATCGCTTTCGTACCAAAGCGTATACTCATCGCCTACCCCACTAAGATCAAAATCATCTTCGAGTTTGTCGGGGTATCTATCCTTAAACTCTTTACATGTCATCCCTTCACGGATGAAAGCAAATTCTCCACGCGGGTCGAGATAAACGGAGAACTGATTTTCTATCTTCTTCAGGAGTATCTCTTGGCTGAATGAATCCGTTGATTCCTTAGTGATTATCTGCCAATAACCGAATCCACCAGCTACCGCGGCCTCGCCAGCGGTCGTATAGACCTCTTGGGCATTGCTTTGGTATTCAATCTGGCGTATAAGTCCTTCGATGATTGCCGCCCTTTGCAAGTCTCCCTTATCATCAACTGGGCGTACCTTACCTACGACGCGCTGGTCGCGTTCGCGGTTTACCACTTGAGCGACGTATTTTCTTAATTTATTAGAGGTCAGACAGGGGCGGGAATCGTTCTGGCGTTCTTCGCGAATCTTCTCGGGCCATTGACCACCATCAACGTTATAGACAAACCGGAGATTTTCAAGGGCATTGGCGCGTATCGGCGTTTCTGCGGTATTGATAGTGCGGAAACGCTCCCTTGCAATTGCAAGAGGGTCTTCTTTGCCAGTATATCTATTTTTCTTTCTTGCCATTTTTGTTGATGCCCCTAACGACAGTTGTCACCAAGTAATTCTTTCATCACCATATCATCTATTTCTTTAGTCAAGCGACGGCTTGATTCATTGCATAGTTGTTTTATTGCAATTTGGTATTCGTTACCATCTGCAAGTTCTTTTAAAACAACTTTCTTGGTTTTCTTCTTAGCCATTTAAGCCCCCAGCCAATCTTCCGATGAACTATTACCAAAACCAGATGTCCTATTAAAACAATATACACCTTTTGTCTGTCTTGTCAACATAATATCGTCGAAGTAGTAAGTCAAGGCCAAACTATCGCACTCATCGGGGCTATGGCCGAGTTCAGCTTTAAGCTTCGATTTCTCGATTATCTTGACTTTCCCGCTTTCGTAAGTGGCTTTCATGGCGGTGAGTTGGTCAATAAGGTCAGTGTCGTTAGGTATCGAGATACACCCCTTCTCGAACTGCGTTCTCAATATCCAATACATCTCGGCGCGTTTGTTCACAAAGCGTTGTGAGTCATCGGCCTTGCGCCTGCAGTCAGCCGCCTCGACACAACTGCCGAGCCTATCATTTAACGCCCCATAAACCGCCCAGCCAATGCCTATGTTATCTACCCTGAAGACATCGGCGTTATCCTCGGAGAAGTCATTCAAAGCCCAATTGATAAGCGACTGCGAATCAGGGGTAGTCAGACGTTTAATCCCATACACCTTACCACCCTTACGGGTTACAATCACGCTCTTATCGCCACCTGCGCCACAGTCCAGCCCCTTAATCACAGGGCTTGTATTCAGGGGTATGACTTCCCTATCAACCGCGTCCATGACCCAGTCGGCAGGTATCAAGGTGAGCTCATCTTCAAGAGGCGGTAGACCCAAGACCCTTATCCGATACGGGTTACTATCCTTACCGTACTTCTCGGCAACCCTTGCGATAACGTCCTTATCAGAAATCTCGCTGTCTTCCGCGTTCCACCTGACAGGTAACCAGTAATCAGAAAACTTGCCGTGGGTATCAACGGCATACCCTTTACTACGAGTAGGGTTGAATATGACAAAAGCAAAGTTACATGCCTTCGTAAGAGTACCT
>NZ_JABXWD010000240.1 GCF_019173545.1 Candidatus Magnetobacterium casense
AGGTCATCCGGTTCCGAGACATCAACTGCTCCCGGTGTGGGAAGGTGGCGGAAGAGCTCCCCGAGGGAGTGAGCATCAGGTACAGCAGGTTTGCCCGGCACGATGAGGCTGGCATTTTTACCTGTGTGGCGTGTGACCATTGCTACGAGCATAATTACCCGTACCGGAAGTTCAGGGACGAGAGCGAGTACAGGGAGTTCATGGCGGAGTGCGGGGAGGTGGTCGATGAAGAGGGGTACTAAATTATCGGACATCATGCTTGCGGAGCAGATTCAAAATCTGGTGATGCTTGCCGGGATGATGGACTTGGAAAGGCTGAAAAAATTTCGAGAAGAGTTAGGCGATGCCTTGTCTCAATACGAGGCGATAGGGTTTATGGACGGGCTTTCATACCTTGGGAAGCTGAGAGATATGAGGGGTAGATTCAAGAGGCTTGAGGCTCTCATAAAATTCATCGAGGTGTCGAGAGAGACAAATCCCGATGTGACTCACGGCGAAGAGGAGGATGACGACTAACATTCAAGCCCCCGGCAGTTTGGGCGTGGCCTTCAATGGCAAGGGGCGAAGCAGTAAATTTTGAGCAAGGAGGTACAGATGAGACGCAGGACAGGGAGAGCGAAGTTCCTGAAGGGTCGGAGGGGTTTTCGATTCACCCGGCAGGTTTTCGGAAGTTGCCACCGTGCGGTGGTGAAAATCAAGAAGCATAAGGAGGTCGAAGGTGGAAAAGGTGTATGAGAAGCAGGAGGGCGAGGTTCTGGTCGAGATTTTTACATACGAGAGCCCTGAGTCCCCGAGAGAGTGGGACAACCTTGGAACGATGGTGTGCTGGCATCGCCGGTATAGCTTGGGCGACAAACATGACTTCAAGACGCCCGAGGAGTTTAAGGAGTGGGCAGGGAAGGGGCTGGCGGTTATTCTCCCCATCTATCTGTATGACCACTCGGGGCTGACGGTGAGCACCCAGCCTTTTTCATGTCCGTGGGATTCCGGGCAGGTGGGGTGGATATATGCCACCAAAGAGGATGTCCGGCAGAATTATGGCGTGAAGAAAATTTCGGCAAAATGGCTTGAGCACGTGAAGGCCGTTCTGGAGGCCGAGGTGAAGACCTACGACCAATACCTGAATGGCGAGGTGTACGGCTACAAGGTGTCGAAAATCAGGAAGTGCGAAGCCTGTGGGCACGAGGAGGAGATTGACGAGGACTCTTGCTGGGGCTTTTATGGAGAGATGAAGGAGTCGGGGATTCTGGAGAATCTCCCGGATTTCGTAAAAACAGAACTGGAGGCGTAAGATGCAGAACGAGTTTTTTGAGAACGTCAGAGCGGAGTTTTTTGACGAGAAGACGGCGGAGTTTGCGTCCACTTTCAACTACCGGGTGGACATCAAGGGGAACAGGTGGTACGTGCGGTTCTCCGAGGGCATGGAGCTGTGGCTGGCCCCGAGCTGGACAACCATCTCAAGGGCGACGATGCCCACCGAGAAGTATCTGGACGACTGGAAGATCGGGGTGGACAAGGAGACGTACTGGTTCATTCTCCGCAATTCGGCGGATTATGGGACGTACCTGCACATCCTGTTCTCCCGGATTCTGAAGGGAGAGGTCATTCAGCCGACAGAGGCGTGGTTCTTTAAGGACATGAAGAGGGTTTTCGACGCTGAGAACTTTCGGCTGGGGAAAGACCGGTACAACTTTGAGGAGACCCGGCGGTGGTACATGGACAAACGGAAGGACGCTGATGGGAATTTCGTGAAGGACGCCGTGGGGTTCGTGCGGTGGGTTCAGGACTTCAAAATCCGCCCGATTGCCATGGAGTACCCGGTAATTTCGCCGGAGACGATGTACTGCATCGACCGGAGGACGGGGAAGATTTACGGGGCTTTCAACACCAGCGAAGACCCGGCGAATTGGATTATGGTGAACAAGTCGGCGAGCGTGATAGACCTCGTGTGCTGGGCCGAGATAGACGGCAAGGACGAGGTGATTCTGGTGGACTTCAAGTCGAGCTATTACGATTTTTCCGAGCAGAACGCCTTCCAGCTTTTGCTGAATATGGAGATGTGGAACGCAGGGCTGGGCGAGTGGAAGTATATGGCTGACCGGAGGGTTGCGAGGGCTTTCAATTACGGGTGCAACCGGTACAAGTGGGCGTCCCTGAAGAGCCAGATGGCGGGGTCGAAAGCGAAGTTCGCTCCGTATAAGTTCAAGGAGATGGTGAACGGCGACAACATAGGGATGCTGAGGGCGAAGCTGGAGCTTTATCTGTCCATCTTCCACGAGGACACGCTGGAGCTGAAAAACCGGGTGGAGTTATCCCCGGAGGCGTTGTTCCTCGACCAGACGACGGACTTGGTGAAGACCGAGTTTCTCGTGGAGTACGACGTGTTCAAGGAGCTCCGGGAGCTGGAGTTGAGCTTGAGAGAGCAGACGGTGAAGGTGAACGAGGCCGAGAAGGAGTTTCTGGCCCCGGCGTCAGAGCCGAAGATTTATCATGCGGACGAGATTCGGACGCACGAAGAGGTGGCAGGGATTCCCGATGACCCACCGAAACCAAAAAGGAAAGGGGGCAAGAAGTGAAAAAGGTATTTGAGGTCGGCGGTGTTTTCGCAGAAGTGGAAGGCGACATCACCCCGGAACAGGAGAAAGAGGTGAAGGAGATGCTCGCCCGGATGGACACAGCAAGGGTTCAGATGGGCAACGGGTTCTCCGAGGTACTCACGGAGGTTGTGAAGCAGAATCCGGGCATCAGCCCGGATATGCTTTTTCAGATTTTTAATTTGGTGGTGGCGGACTTCGTTGACGAGTATCACAAGACGATGGAGTCCCCGAAGCCGAAAATTCAAGTCATTCGTGGAGGTCTGGTTCAATGAGGATTAAGAGAGACGTTGTAGAGTCGAGAATCAAAATCATCGGGCACGTGAAGGTGGGCATGGTTACCAAAAATGCAGAGGGGAAGGAGTTTCCGAAGTCGCTGGATTATTTCCACATCGACAGCGGGACGACCGACCCTCTGTACGCCCAAAATGTGCTGAAGGCATTGGGGACGGTCAAGCCCCGGACGCTCCACATAGTTTTTGTGTCGGACGACGACAACATCAACTGTGATGAGCGGTACGAGCTGATCGTGAAGAAAAGAATATACGCCTACGGTGACGGCGAGACGTTCTTCGAGAGAGGCGAGAAGGACGATGGCTTCAAGATGTACCCGGTTGACCAGTTCCCGAAAATCAAGGACGACATCCTTGCCAGAGGGAAGAAGTTGCAAGCGAACGCAGAGTGGAGCGAGGTTCTCCGTCTGCGTTTTCTTATTTTGGAGTACCGGGACGTTGTGGCGTTGTGGCAGTTCACGACCCACGGGTCAGCGTCATCCATCAAGGAGATCGTGAGCAATTACGAGATGGTGAAGAAGATGACCGGGGGCCGGGTGCGTGGGATTCCGTTCGACATGAACGTGAAGATGGTGAAGTCGGGGAAGGTGGGGGCGTCCCACAAGTTCCCGGTGGTCTCCATTATGGCGAACCTTTCCTATGACAACCTGAACAAGCTGGAGAAGTTGACCGGCGAGGGCCGGAACATCACCGGAATCATTACCAACGAGCTGATGGACGACATCGAGCCGACTCCGTTGATTGAGTTCAAGGAGCAGGAGCCGGAAGACCCCGAGGCGATGATAAACGGGGCGAAAACTCTGGACGAGCTGGCGGAGGCGGTGTCGGTGATTCGGAAAATGGAGCTCGACCCGCTGAGAAGGGAGCATCTCATTCACGTCTATGCCGAGAAGAAGGTGGAGCTGATGAAGGGAGGTGCGAAATGACCCCGAAGACGGCGAAGGTAAAGTGCAAGTGCGGGGCGGAGATAGCAGTTCACGGAGACGTGAAGGCGATAGCCCATAACGGGTTTGTGACCTGCTTTAAGTGTGGGGCGAAGGTAAAACTGGAGGCCGAGTCGTGCTGAGATTAAAAAAATCGACCCGGAGGGTAAAATGGTAGAACTAACAGAGATTCAAAGGGAGACGTTTAAGTACATCGTGAAATCCATCGAGGAGACAGGCGTCCAGCCGTCGTTCGAGGATATGTGCGAGCACTTCGACGTCACGTTAAAGAGTATCTCCGACAGGGTGACAGCACTTGAGCGGAAGGGTTGGCTGAAGAGACTCGGCAAGCACAACCGCTCGCTGAAAATCCTGCGGGGAAAATTTTCCTATGTGGAGGGGAAAGATGGAGAGACTGGTTAGTACGAGGCAGGTCGATTACAAGACTGCGGTGAAAATGGCGAGAATTGCGTGTGCGGATGAAGCTATCCGCATCGAGGTCATGAGGCTATGGAAGCACGCAGGGTTCATCGAGAAGTCTCCCATGGAGGAGGCTCTCGACGCTCTGGAGTATTTCAGGACACATCCCGGCGACCCGTTGGCGGTGAACATGGTTGTCGAGTCTGTCGAGAAAGCATTTCAATATTTGGAGGAGAGGTGATGACCAGCACACAGGCAGGGATTAAGCGGTTCAAGGAGCATTACGGTGAGATCAACCCTGACACCATCGCCCGGTTTTTGGGCGTTGGTCGTGAGGGGAAGAGGGAGCTCAAGAGAGCATGGAAGGCCCGGCTGGAGGCCATCAGGGAGGGGGACAAAAAACTACTTGACAAATAACACGGGGGATGTTTGACTGATGCAAAATGTATGCGGGAGAAATGTTATGGCAAAAGTAAATGGAAAGGTTGCCAAGACGATTGCCGTGAACTTTTCAGAGACTCCGACGGAGCACCGATTTACGGTGTCAAAGGATGAGCTGGACATTCTCCGGCAGGTTGCAGACGAGGAGGGCTGGCCCTTGCAGTCTCTCGTCTCCCTGCTGTTGAAGAGGCTGGCGAAGAATCCGGGGGTACGGAGGATGCTGATTGGTAGAGCGGAGAAACCGTTATGAGCGACAACCGGAAGTATTATTATCTGAAGTTCAAGGAGAACTATTTCGAGCAAGACCACATCAAAGCTATTGAGGCACACCCGAACGGGTACGAGTATTCGCTTATTATCCTGAAGCTGTATTTGAAATCGTTGAAGTTCAACGGGCAGTTGATGATAAACGAGAGAATCCCGTACATGAGGGAAAAGCTGGAGGTGCTGTCGAATGTCATCGGTCATAAACCGGCAGAGGTCGGGATGGCAGTCGGAATGGCAAGGGATTTGGGTATCATCGAGATAGTGTCCTCTGGAGAGATGTTCATGGCTGATATTCAGAATTTCATCGGGCTGTCAAGTACCGAAGGGGACAGGAAAAGAGAGTATCGGAAGATGATTGAGTCCAAAAAAGAGAGTGGACAAATGTCCGGACAAATGTCCGACAAACGTCCACCAGAGATAGAG
>NZ_JABXWD010000241.1 GCF_019173545.1 Candidatus Magnetobacterium casense
TTTCTAAAAAAATAGAGAACCATATTGGAGCAGTATGGTATTTTATCCATCACTATAATGCGTCTCTGGTTAGTGCATGACATCATTTCACTGCCTTTGCAGGACTACCGGGATAGGAATTAAAAAGCATTAGTTATTAATACTAATCAATGGTATGTCTGAACTATTGTGCATCTCCCTGTACCACTGCTATCTCCTTGCTCTTTGGAAATATAATCTTAGATGCAATTATACCAATTTCATACAACACAATCATAGGGACTGCCATCAACATCTGATTAAAGGCATCGGGTGTTGGCGTGAGTATGCCTGAGATGATAAAGGCACAGACCGCTGCGTACTTTCTACTCCTGGCCAGTTTCTCAGGCGTGACAAACCCAAACCTGGTCAGAAACAGGATCACTATGGGCAGCTCAAAGACCAACCCAAAGGCAAGCAGAAACTTGATGTTAAAGTCCACGTAGCTGCCTATGGATATCATTGCCGTAAGGGACTGCGTCTTATAGGTCAGCAGAAAACCCAGGGCAAATGGCAGTATGACAAAAAAACAAAAGGCCGCACCCATCAGAAACAGCACACATCCGCTCACTACAAAGGGCAGCGCAAACTTTCTTTCGTTGGGCAGCAACCCCGGTGAAACAAACAACCACACCTGCGCCAGCGCAACAGGCATTGCTATCACCACGGCCGCCATCATCGCTATCTTGAGGTGCATCCAGAATGCCTCGGCCGGCTGGAGGAATACCAGAGAGATGTTCTTCAGGTTCTTTGAGACAAAGGAGACAACAGGCGACTTAAATGCAAGGACAAGCTCCTTTTCCATCGGGAACATGAGAAACTTTAAAAGCTCTTCGGAATAGTTAAACGTGAAAATAAAGACTCCAATAACTGCACCAAAGGTGATAAGCAGGCGCTGCCTCAGTTCGCCCAGGTGGTCAAAGAAGGACATTTTGTCGTCCTGGCTCAACTTGGTTTCTTTTCCTCCTGTGTTTCCGACTCTTTATTTTCCGGTTGTTTTGTAAGCCTGGAGTTGTCTTGTAATGTTGCCTCATTTGCCTTGAGTCTGATATCGTGCAGTTCTCTTTTTATGTTATTGAGTTCCTCACTTAAGGGGTTATGTTCTTCTGCGTACATGGCGGAATTGACCTGGTTTCTGACATCAAACATGATCCGCTTGATCTGAGCGAGTACCTTACCGATTTTTTTGGCAAGGTCCGGCAGGCTCTTGGGGCCAAAGACGAGCAGCGCCACAACAAAGATCATGATAATTTCCTGCATCCCAAGGTCAAACATGGCTTATAACGCTTATTCCTCCTCGTATATTTTTTTAATCTGAGGTTCTTTATAGGGATAGACAAACGTAAAGGACAGAAATACCCTTATATTTGGTTGCCGGCTTTTAAACTCGTATCCGGTGCCCAGGGTCGTGTAGAGGTACTTGAGGGGCTTGTACCTGTAGCCGAGCCTTCCTTCGACGAAGTCGATATTGTTTGCGAAGTGGCTTTTTTTGATATACACTTCGGTGAGGAAGTTGACATTGTTCGCTGCGGGCATGTCTGTGCCAAGTAGTACGTTCCACTCGCCCTTGAGGGATTTACCAAACGGGGAAAAGTAAAAGGCGTTTGCATGTACCATGAATGGTCCGATTTTTTTGGAGGTAATCAATCCGCCTCCATATCGTCCACGGGTTGTTATGTCGTTGAGCCCCGACGGCGGTGAAACGCTCATCAACAGGGCCATCGAAGGCAGTATGTCACCTTCATCCTTAAAACGGTGCTTGAGGCCGACACTGACGTCCTCAAACCCATACTCTTCACTCTGTATGCGAAAAGGCACCGTCGCCAGCAATTCACTCCAGGAGTCGATCCCGTAGGTTACGGAGGATGTGATGCGATAAAATGTCGGATCAACGGCATACTCAAGGCACATTTCGTTGGCGAAAATGCCCGGTGGGTTGGTTGCCGTAGAAAACGTTGAAAAAACGGCATTGGGTTGGGTTGGTCTAAGTCCCGCTGCGTCAAAGGCATAGGCATAATCTCCGACCAATAACCCCACCATAACCAGAGTCAGCAAGAAAAACAACACCGCAATATTTCTCATTGCTTAAAAATAACAAAAAACAAGGGGGACTGTCAATCCCAACTCCACAATAAATTTATTCCCTATCATACCCTAATGGTATGTGCAGCTTATTTCTTGCTGTAAAAAATCCTGTGATGACATCTATCGCACGTTTCAAAAAAAGAAAGAAAGTGGCGGCTCGCCCCTCGCTGACCCCTTTTATGCCGGGGGTCGCTGACCCCTTTTATGCCAGGGGTCGCTGACCCCCCTTGATCCCATAATGCTTAAACTTCTACCATCACAGAAATATTTACAGTAACAAAAACTGTAATCACAACTGTAATACAGATAAACAACTTGTGGGGGGCGAAGGAAATACACCATTTGCCTATTTACTTGGAGGAAAACGCTTACGATTTATACGTTAAGAAATTGTCTGTCGCGTAATTTCTATTCACGCATCTTGCGTAAGTTTTGATTGCCACCGGTTGTCCGATAAGGATGTCAAACTAATAGAAGGCGTTTGCCTGATTGGCAATCTTTGGCTATTTCGTAGGCAACCTTCACATGTTTCGCAGTGCAGGAGATATTCACAAGGCAACTGACCTCTACGGCTGAAAGTAGAAATCAACGAACACGTCATTAACGTCTATCTCCAGACCTTCAATGACCCCGGACTTGATTGTTCCCTCTCCCTCGGCTGTGGAAAACAGCTTGTATCTGTCCCCTTCAAGGGCAAGTACCTCAATTGCCTGTAATTCGGGAATAACAATCCAATACTCAGGCACCTTATAACGCTCATAGATGTCTCTCTTGGTTATGGTATTTTTAGCGACCGACCCCTTGGAGACAATCTCACACACCATGTCAGGGACGCCTCTGACCCAATCCTGGAAAATAGCCATGTTTTCTTTCCTGATAAACAGCAAGTCAGGTTGCAGCCGTTGCTCACCCTATTTCAGGATAACGTCAAGCGGGGAATAAAAGACTTTTCCTGTCTTGGTCTTTTTTATGTGCTGGCGTATGAGGTAATGAATATTACTGCTAATATCTTGATGTCTTCCAAACGGACTAGGCCCCATAATTTCCACTCCATTGATTATCTCAGTTAAATCAAAGTCTCTGTCTACTGTCTGTGTCTCCATGCTCACTAGTATAACATACTCAGAGTTAAATTGTAAACCATCCCAATTGCCTCCAGCGATTCAGAGTGTAGAATTATTAAGGTGAAAGCAAGGGGGTGATGAAAGGAATAGAGATGGTACTCGATATTAAACATGGCGATGTAAGGAACTGCTCTGATGGACGGCGTTAAAAGACTTGAAACCATAGAACAGATAAATGAGTTCAAAGGGCTTTTAAAGCAGTCCGCTTCGGTGGATGAACTGTGGGGATACCTTAAAGGGGCATAATCCGTGAGGCCACCTGATTGTGATTTTTGCTGTTGATTTTTTTTCAGAACACATCCGTCCTTACCTCAACGGCGAATGCTGGTTCGCCCCTCCATGAAAAATTTATGCACCCCCCAATTTATGTTCATTGACATACTCTGCCACGCTTTGCTATATTAAAGGATATCAATGTCAAGCAAATCGGAAAGACGTAAGAGAAGAAGACGGGATGTAGGGGTTGTCGTGGAAGAATCAGACAAGGTCGTCATCCCCAATGTCGATGACAAAACGTTTGTCAGTCCCCATGCTGATGACAAGACATTCGTTATCCCCGACGTCGATGAAAGGATGAAGGAGAGTCTGACTATTGTTTCGAAATCAACCCTGACGCCCGAGTGTTTGGAGTCATTGGTGGCGATGTCAGAAGAAAATAAGGACTTCCTCAACGCCATTGAGAAACTGGGTCCGGATGCTATACACATCTTATGCCAATTGTCCAAGGACGACAACTATGTCCTGACAACCAAACTGACATTTATCAAACTGTTAAACATACTCAGCAAAAAAGAGTTCATCCACAGAATACTGCATAAACTCGGGGCCGTGATCCAGGCAATTGTCAACCTGAAAGAGCTGATCACGTACTAACAATCAAAAGGGCGTGTCAGTGTTCCCGCTTGTGCGTTTTTTCATATGATAGTCATAGTAGAGCCTGCCGAAGTCAATCAGCGATTAGACCAGTTCCTTGCGGCCAGGACGTCAAGCAGTCGCTGTCAGATAGAGGGAGCGATCAAGGATGGCCTGATAACGGTCAATAGCATAGTCAGAAAGCAGGGCTACAAGATAAAGCCTGCCGACGTAATCGAAGTGACACTCAGGGCATCGTTGCCACAGCAACAGCAACTCATTGCCCAGGAGTTGGACTTTGATGTGGTCTACCAGGACGACAGCCTGATAGTGGTTGACAAGCCTCCGCAGATGGTCATGTATCCCGGGGCAGGGCACCAGGATGGCAGTCTGATAAACGGCATTGCAAGTAAGGCAGGCTCTCTGGCCACCATTGGAGGTCCGCTGCGTCCTGGCATTGTGCATAGAATCGACAGGGATACATCGGGACTGGTGGTCGTTGCCCTCAATGATGCGGCATACTATGGTTTGGTAACACAGTTCAAGGATAGAACCATCAAGAGGAGCTACACAGCCCTCCTCTATGGCAAACCAAACAAGACCGAAGGTGAGATCAACCTCCCAATAGGACGCAGCGATGCAGACAGGAAAAAAATGTCAACACGCACAAAACGCTCCAAAACCGCAATAACGAGATGGCGTCTTATCCGACAACTGTGCTGTGCCTCCATCATAGAGGCAACACTCCTGACGGGCAGGACGCACCAGATAAGGGTACACTTTGCCGCCATCGGCCACCCCGTCCTGGGCGATGACATCTACGGAAAAAAGACCTCCCTGCAGATAGACAACCGCAATCTCCTCATCCCCCGGCAGATGTTGCACGCTCGTGTGCTTGGCTTTGTGCATCCAATTACGCAACAGTACATGGAGTTTAAGAGTCAACTGCCCCCCGACATGACAGAGGTTATAGCACAGTTAAAAGTCTGATTTTCAAACCGCATAAAATGCCTGCTTAGGAAAAAGTGCGAAAGTATAGGATATATCAAAATAAGGACAGGCCGCCCGATGACAAGCGTCAAAGAATTGACAATATCGTATCTTCTTTATATTGCATGGTAGCAAAAGAAAGAAAGGGGCGGCTCCGCCCCCCTTCAGAACCCCCCCGCAAGGGGACCAGTCCCCTTGACCCCTTCCTACGAAACCTTTTACCATGCTTTTTTAAGAGGATACATAAACGCTGTTATTCGATTTAAAGCTGTTGTAGGCG
>NZ_JABXWD010000242.1 GCF_019173545.1 Candidatus Magnetobacterium casense
CGTTTCAAATACAGCATTAATATATCTATCCTTTCCTGTTACCGGACCTGCTGTCGTTGTACTACAACCTCAGAACCTCCAGCCCCGACGAAGAAAGGATAAACGTCCCCGGCACCTATAACGACAAAAACTGGACATACCGAATGAAAGACACCGTAAGCTACCTCACGGACTACAACGAGTACAACATCTACATCAAGGGGCTTGTCGATGAGCGCCGCAATCGCCCCCTGGTGGATTGATGGCAGAGGAGGCTGAGTCAGGTCGTTGTGCCCCTGCCCCCTCCCCTAACCCCTCCCATAAAGGGAGGGGGATTTACAGGAAAGGATAGATATATTAATGCTGTATTTGAAACGAATAGGAAATCTGGAAGTATTCCGTGGCAGCCCCCTGCCTATGGGCGCTACGGTGAAGGGAGACGGGGTCAACTTTGCCATATTCTCCAAACATGCCACGTCCGTAACGCTGGTGGTCTTTGCCTCCGGAGTCCGAGAGCCTGTTGCCGAAATACCCCTGCACCCGTGCTTTAACAAGACCGGTGACGTCTGGCATGTATTTGTCAGGGGCGTGGGGGTGCAGACACGTTACGGCTATCGCATGGAGCGTGATGTCGATGACATGTACCCCATTCACCGCTACAACCCCGATAACATCCTGCTCGACCCATACGCAACGGCGCTAACGGGCGCCTCCACCTGGGGCAAGATATACAAACGCAGGGGAGACGACCCCGGAGAGGCATTTGCAAACACCCGCCGCTGTCTGGTCATCGAAGACGACTACGACTGGGAATACGACAAACCCCTGGAGATACCCCTGCGTGATTCGATCATCTACGAAATGCACGTGCGTGGCTTCACTGCCCATCAGTCATCAGCGGTAAGCGCCCCAGGCACCTATGCAGGGATTATCGAAAAGATACCATACCTGAAGGAGCTTGGCGTAACGGCCGTAGAGCTGTTGCCCATTGCCGAGTTTGAGGAGATGGACTCGGACCGCATAGACCCCTCCACGGGTCAGAGACTCAAGAATTTCTGGGGATACCAGCCCATATCCTTCTTTGCCCCAAAGGCGTCGTATGCCGCAGACAGCAAAAACGGCGGACAACTGAGGGAATTTAAAAACATGGTGCGCAAGATGCACGAGGCCAACATTGAGGTGATCCTGGACGTTGTCTTTAACCACACCGCCGAGGGCAATGAGATGGGGCCGTCGTTTTCGTTTAAGGGCATAGACAACTCCACGTACTACATAGTAGACCCCATAGATGGCCACTACCACAACTACTCCGGATGTGGCAACACCCTAAACTGCAATCACCCGGTGGTGCGCAACGTGATCCTTGACTGTCTGAGGTTCTGGGTGATGGAGATGCACGTTGATGGCTTCAGGTTTGACCTGGCGTCAATACTTGGGCGTGGTCGTAAGGGAGAGGTGTTAAGAGACCCGCCGTTGCTGGAACGCATAGCGGCTGACCCGATCCTGGCCAACACCAAGCTGATCGCAGAGGCTTGGGATGCCGCCGGGCTGTATCAGGTCGGGACGTTTCCCAACTGGGGACGATGGGCCGAGTGGAATGGCAAGTTCCGTGACGACATAAGACGCTTCGTAAGGGGGGAGAGCGGTATGGTCAACCACCTGACAGCCAGACTGATGGGCTCCCCGGAGATGTATAAAGAGAGCAATCGTGAACCCTGGCACAGCATAAACTTCGTCACCAGTCACGACGGCTTTACGCTCAATGACCTTGTCTCTTACAACGGCAAGCACAATGACAACAATGGTGAACAAAACAGAGACGGCACCGATGAAAACTTCAGTTGGGACTGCGGCTGGAAAGGGCCAACCAACAACGCCGATGTCAACCAACTGCGCAGACAACAGATGAAAAACTTTGCCACGCTGATGTTTATCTCCCACGGGGTTCCGATGCTCCTGGCCGGCGATGAGATAGCCCGCACACAAAACGGCAACAACAACGCCTACTGCCAGGACAACGAACTGGGATGGTTTAACTGGGACCTGACAAAAACCAATTCCGACATATTCAGGTTCTTCAAGCTGATGATCCAGTTCAGAAAGCAACACCAGCTCCTGAGACCGGACAGCTTCCTGGACGAAGACACGACCTCGGTGTCCTGGCACGGCATCAAGGTCGGCAAGCCGGACCTGTCCAATGATTCCAGGTCAATTGCAATGCTGCTCTGCGGCGAAGGACAGCAGGGCGATATCTACATGGCGGCAAACGCATACTGGGAACCACTGGACTTCGCAGTACCAAAACCCTTCACCGGCAAACGATGGTTCAGGTTTGTTGACACCGCACAGGAACACCCCTTTGATATCACAGAGATAGGCAACGAGGTCTTTATGAATGACCAGTATAACTACAAGGTCTGGCCACGCTCTGTAGTTATACTGGTGAGTAAGTAGGCGTGGATAATATAGAAAAATTTAATCTATGTATTCCGGCCTCTGCCGGAATGACAGTAAAAGGAGACAATCTATGAATCTAAACGAACATATCGATCAGGTGATTAACGCAACCAGCTCAGACCCTTTTTCCGTACTTGGCATGCATCACATCAAGTTCAACGACAAGGACGCCATTGCCATAAGGGTATTCAACCCCGATGCAAAGGAGTTGTACATTGTCCGCACGGATGCCACCAAGAAGGTCTATCAGGCAACCAGACTCAGACAGGAGGGTTTTTTTGAAACCATAGTTGAGCAGACAAACGTCTTCTTCCCCTACAAGGTAAGGATCATATCCGATGCCGGCACTACGGAGGTGTATGACCCATACTCATTCGAACCAGTGTTGTCGGACTTCGACCTGCACCTAATGAGCGAAGGCACCCACTACAAAAAGTACGAAAAGCTGGGCGCCCACGTCACTACGATCAATGGCATCACGGGAGTATTTTTTGCCGTTTGGGCACCTAATGCGCTGCGGGTCAGTGTCATTGGCGACTTCAACAACTGGGATGGCAGAAGGCATCAGATGCGTCTGCGCGGTTCCTTCGGTGTGTGGGAGCTATTTGTACCAAGTCTGCAAGAGGGCGACATATACAAGTTTGAACTCAAAGGACGGTACGGCAACTACCTGGGTACCAAGTCAGACCCGTATGGGTTCTTTGCCGAGGTCAGACCCAAGAGCGCATCGGTCGTCTACGACATCAACAAGTACAAGTGGAAAGACGATGCGTGGATGAACAATCGCCGTAAACGCAACTGGCTTGAGGCGCCTGTCAGTACATACGAGGTACATCTGGGTTCCTGGCGCCGGGTGCCCGAGGATGGCAATCGCTGGCTGACATACAGGGAGCTGGCCGAAACGCTCATCCCCTACGTCAAGGACCTTGGCTACACGCACATAGAACTCCTGCCTATCACAGAACACCCCCTGGATGCCTCCTGGGGATACCAGCCGGTAGGGTACTTCGCATGTACGTCACGTCATGGCACGCCCGATGACTTCATGTACTTTGTCGATAAGTGTCACGAAAACAATCTCGGCGTTATAATGGATTGGGTGCCGGCGCACTTCCCGCGGGACTCTCATGGATTGTCATACTTTGATGGCACGGCACTCTACGAACATGCCGACTGGCGCAAGGGTGAGCACAAGGAGTGGGGTACGCTGATCTTCAACTACGGTAGAAATGAGGTCGCAAACTTCCTCATCGCCAATGCCCTGTTCTGGCTGGACAAGTATCACCTGGATGGTCTGCGGGTGGATGCCGTTGCATCGATGCTGTACCTGGACTATTCCAAGAAGCATGGCGAGTGGTTGCCCAACAAGTATGGCGGTAAGGAAAACATCGAGGCAATAGACCTCCTGAGGCGTTTCAACGAGGTGTTGCACGGGTATCATCCGGGCATCCTGACCATAGCCGAGGAGTCCACGTCGTGGCCGATGGTGTCTCGTCCTACGTATCTGGGCGGGTTGGGATTCAGTCTCAAGTGGAACATGGGCTGGATGCACGACATGCTCCTGTACTTCCAGAAGGAACCTGTACACAGGAAGTATCACCACAACAACCTCACCTTTGCGCTCCTGTACGCCTTTACGGAGAACTTCGTCAACGTGTTTTCGCACGACGAGGTGGTCCACCTCAAACGTTCCATGCTGGATAAGATGCCGGGGGATATGTGGCAGAAGTTTGCCAATCTCAAGACGCTCTACGCCTACATGTACGCCCAGCCTGGCAAGAAGTTGGTCTTTATGGGCGGCGAGTTCGGGCAGTGGAAGGAGTGGAACGTGGACATTAGCCTGGATTGGCACCTGACCGAGCATGAGCCACACAGAAAGCTCATGGACTTTGTCAGAGACCTCAACAATATGTATAAGACTGAACGGGCCCTTTACGAAGTAGACTTCGATCATCAGGGCTTTGAGTGGATCGACTTTGGCGATTATGCCAACAGTATCGTTTCGTTCATAAGGAAGGCCAAGGACCCCGAAGACTTCATCGTCTGTGTGTTTAACTTCACCCCTGTGGCACGGACAAATTATAGAGTGGGTGTTCCCAAGGGCGGTTTTTACAAGGAGCTACTTAACAGCGACAGTGAGAGATTCTGGGGCAGCAACGTTGGCAACTGGGGAGGTTTTCATGCCGACCATGTCTGGTGGCAGGGCAGACCGTTCTCTCTGAACCTGCAAGTTCCGCCGTTGGGTGCCGTGTTCATGAAGCCCTACAGCGATGAAGTCGTCACAATCGCCGCAGAAGAGATCAAGGAGCAAGAAGCGAAGGAGCGGGAACAGCAAGTGGTTAAGGAAGCAAAGGAACAGCAGACGGCTAAAGAGCTTGCTGTAGAAAAACCGGTGACTCTAAAGACAGAGCCGGCAGAAAAGACGGTTAAAATTCAAACCAAACCAGAAGATAAGAAATAAACGATCCAGTCAGACCAATCAAAAGGGGCAACAAGGGAAGGTTTTGCCCCTTTTATGCAGGGGGAACTTAGCCAGGGGCGGCTCACTCCTGGCCGACCCCACCCACTCTCCTTCCTTGATTTACTATTCCCTCTCTTGTTTAAAAGGCAGGCGTCTGACCCGATGGCGAAATTCTTCCACAACAACGATTGCACCATCCTCAATGGCCTGCCTGGAGTCTTTTAAAACCCTGCATAGACGCTCTATCACGTGAGGTGTCCTGGTGTTATGAAGCCTGAAAATAATTACACTTATAGTACGGCCACCAGAAAGGGCTATTATCTCACCAAAATCAAGGTCAAACGTCAAAACTATACGATTTTCAGCATAAGCCTTATCAAATATTTTTCCGTT
>NZ_JABXWD010000243.1 GCF_019173545.1 Candidatus Magnetobacterium casense
CAACTGTACGCGATTGAGGATGCGGGGTTGATCCCGCTGCCGAGGGAGGCAAACATCCTCAAGGGGGCGGGACAACGAGGTTATGCCGTATGCGGCAAGTCGGTCTTCGTCGTTGACCCCGGGACGAGGGCAATACTGAAGCAGATGGATTTTCAGCACGTGGTAAACGCCATCGCCATCGATGATGCTTCAGAGACGCTTGTCGTGATAGAGAACAAGGACAAGATCGGGGATATACAATCTCCAGACGTGGGACAGATACGCCGTTGTGGATACGCTAAAGGATCCTGTGAGCGTGATAATCGACCGACAGAGAGACCTGATAGTTGTTGCGTCGCAGTCGGAGCGGAGGCTGACGTTGCTGGGTCTTGCCAGCCGTGGGATCATCGGCCAGATCGTGAAAGTACCAAAACTATTGTCAATCCGATAGGGAACATGCTATCATTAAGGACAAATGTTGAACTTACAGTGTGTATGGTGAACTAAGGATTATGATATATTACTCAAAGGGTAACATGGGGTTGTTGAATCTGCATAAGGTGGCATTTCTGTGCTCACGCGATTGCCCTGAGCGTGTTGTTCTGAGGTCTTATGAATGGGCAATTGAGCAACGGCAAAGGGGGGTGTGTGTGATCTCCGGGTTTCACTCGGATATAGAGAAGGATGTCTTGTACTTCCTGCTCAAGGGTAATCAGCCGATAATAATTGCCTTGGCCAGGGGGTTTATGAAGGATGTTGAGCCGCAGTTGAGGCGTCAGATAGACAGGAATCGCCTTTTGATCATCACCCCGTTTGAGGAAACCGTAAAGAGGGTTACGGCTGAAACCGCCGGACTGCGTAATCGCCTGATGCTGGAGCTGGCCGACGAAATAGTGGTGGCATATGCCAGCAAAGGTGGCAAGCTCGACAACCTGGTATCGGAGATCATGGCCTCGGGTAAGATAGTCAGGATGCTGGGGTAGTTCAGGCGGATGTTTGTTTATGCATAAGCACAATAAAGTGATGTGACAACATGTCTGTAGATATCCTGGTTGTAGGGGCTGGAATTTCGGGGTGTGTGCTGGCGGAGAGGTTTGCCTCCGTTGCCAACAAGAGGGTGCTGGTTATTGACAGACGTGGCCATATCGGTGGCAACTGTTATGACTTCCGTGATGAGGCCGGGATACTGATTCCGCTGTATGGCCCTCACATGTTCCACACCAGTTACGAGGACGTCTGGCAGTATATCGGACGCTTTACGCAGTGGCTGCCCTACACCCACAGGGTCAAAAGCTATGTCGATGGCATGCTTGTGCCAGTGCCGGTCAACATAGAGACGGTCAACAGGCTCTTTGGACTGGCCATGTCCTCGGAAGCAGAGATGCTAAACTGGCTGCAAAACAACACGCAAGGTATAAAGGAACCAAAGACCTCCGAAGACGTAGCCCTGATGAGGGTTGGCAGGGTGCTCTATGAAAAAATGTTCAAGAACTACACCAAAAAGCAGTGGGACAGATGGCCTGATCAACTCGATGCCTCGTTGATTGGCAGGATTCCGGTCAGGACGAACTTTGATGACGGATATTTCTCCGACAAGTACGAAGGCGTGCCAGATCAGGGATATACGAGCATATTTCAGAACATCCTCGACCATAAAAACATAAACGTCATGCTCAACGTTGATTATCTGACCCAAAAAGATGCGCTCATCAGAGATATCGGGGGACATGGGATATTAATCTTTACCGGACGGATAGATGCCTTTTTTGATTACAAATTTGGCAGACTCCAGTACCGGTCGCTGGAGTTTGAGTATGAGACGCTGGATATGGAGTACTTCCAGTCCAACGTTGTGATCAACTACCCAAACGATTATCGTTACATGCGCGTGACCGAACCCAAGCGTTATACCGGTCAGTGTCACCCGCGCACGACTATCATCAGGGAGTATCCCACGTGGGATGGCGACCCCTACTACCCCGTCCCATCGCAGGACAACCTCGACCGCTGCATGCGCTATGAGCAGGCCGCCAGGGAACTCCAAAAAGACGACATATATCTCATCGGCAGACTGGCAAACTACAAGCACCTCAACATGGACCAGGCATTCAAAAACGCCCTCGACCTCTTTGAAAAAATAGGAGGTATCTTATGAATAATTGCCCGTTCACAATACAATTTAAAGAAAGGTAATGGAGATGTTAAGGACTTTTACATTGCAATATTGGGTTGATGACAACTGGTACGTGGGCAAGCTCAGAGAAATTCCTGGTGTGTAAGGAAATAGCAGTTGAAGTTTGAAAAGACGGGAGTTTATTCGTAATTTAGTAAGTTTAGGATGTTATCTAAAAAAACATGGCAGTATTGCATACAAGCATGTATTGTACATAAATACCTGACCTTTATGCCTGACTCCTTAAACACAACTGGCAAAAACAGACTTGCTTTAGTTATAATGCCTCATGGGAATTATCAAGAATGGCAAGGAGCTGCTTAAGAGGTTTGTTGATGGAGTTGGCAGAGAAAAAAAAGCCCCTGCCTTTGCACACAAGAACAGACAGCGGCTACTTAAACACATCCAAAACAAGGATGTAATCTTGGACAGCGGTCCGTGCAGGGTGGAGTTGAGCGTTACGACATACTGTAACCTGGACTGTATCATGTGTGCCGGGCCGCAGAGGACTATGTCACTGGACAGGAGCTACGACTGGTTTCTGGAGCAACTGGGAGGATTCATCGATACCCTGGAGGACGTCTCTATCATTGGCCTGGGAGAGCCTTTGCTCTGGAAGGACTTTGACCGTGCCGTGGCCGACCTAACAGTGCGCGGGGCATCCCTGCGTACCACCACAAACGCCCTGTTGTTGCACAAGCACATGGACGCCTTTAAGACCGGAAACTTCAGAAGCATATGCATCTCCATAGACGGCACAAAGGAGGTCTACGAGTATGTCCGCAAAAATGCCAAGTGGCAGCAGTTTGAAACAAACGTCAGGGCACTCGCACAACTCATACAGGGATTAAAAAAACGACCGGTGCTGTATTTTAACGTTGCCGTGGGAACTTATAATTATGCCGATATCCCAAACATAGTCACCTTTGCCCAGGAGATTGGAGTAGACCTCGTATCGCTCAACCGTGTATCCTTTGGGCGGATTGTCGATGAAGACCCCACGGCAGACCTGTTATTCTCTGACCGGTATGAAGACTTCAGGGCTATGATGAAGAACCTGGCATATGTCTCAAGGGTTGCAGTGGCATGTGGCTTTGACCCTTCCCTGTCTATATATCCCACCTGGGGTAGTATTACGACACCACAGTTTGAACAACTGCTACCGTATCACACCATCGCCGTGGATGAGGATGCTGTCCAGTGCATATATCCATTTACGTCGGTGCAGTACTGGAGCGGCGATGTCTTTACGCCATGCTGCCTGCTAACTCGCGGTTATGACCCCGATGAGGCTTCATTTGCTTCATACTGGAACGGAAAATATATCCAGAACCTCAGAAAGAGGGCGTATGAGCATACATTGATCCCAGGCCCTTGCGGCAAAGATGCCTGTGTCTTTGCAAGGAAATTTACCAAACCATAAAAGCCTCTGACCTTTATGGTATAATATCTCAAGTATGTTGTCAAAAGACCTGAACAATATGATAGCCGTCACAAAGCAATGGATGCGTCAGAGGCATCCCGGTGCCTACGAGGCATTAAAGATGCAGTATCACAATATGCGCAAGCGAATGGCTCCCCCAAAGGAGCAGCCACACACCGTACTGAAGAGAGAGCAGTATCCGGAGGTCGAGTTCATTGCCGAAATGTCGAAGCTGCCCGCACCGCGTATCCTTGAGATAGGGTCGCGCAAGGTGGTTGGCTCCATGCCCCGGCAACTGATAAGTTCAAAGGCCGAGTTTGTCGGGCTGGATATCATGGAGGGACAGGGGGTTGACGTCGTGGGGGATGCCCACAGGTTGTCGGAGCTGTTTGAGCCGGACTCCTTTGATGGCGTGTATTCGGCGGCGGTCTTTGAGCATATCGCCATGCCCTGGAAGGTCGCCCTGGAGATAAACAGGGTCTTACGCAGGGGAGGGTTTGCCTATATCGGCAGTCATCACACATATCCCATGCACGAAATGCCCTGGGATTTCTGGCGTTACGGCAACGACGCATTTTCGACCATCTTTGGCGTCTTCAACGGGTTTGAGGTCGAAAACGAGGGCCTCGTATGGCCTGCCTCGCTGTGCCACCATGACACGGAGTCGGTCGTTGAAAACGGCTACAGGTGTTATCTCTTTACGCACGTGCTTGCCCGCAAAACACACGACTACAACCCCGCTGATTACAAGTGGGACATAGACTGCATGGATATCCTGCCAAAATGGCACTTCTATCCCGAAAAAACCGGTGTCACCGTCCTTGATGAAGGGGCGGAGATAAAACGCGGCTACCGCGCACTTGAAAAACCCGTTGGTTGCGTTGATACCCTCTTTGATGGCTTCATAAAAAGTGTCAAGCAGCAGCAACAGCGTCCGCTGGTCGCCTTTCTGACAACCCCGGCGGGAGACAAGGCCCTAAGTGGCAACAATCGCTCCGGACTGAGCCTTGAGGTGCTGCAATACAGCAACGTCAAAAGTGCCCGGGCCATCTACGGCCTGTCTAAGCGGATGAAGGCGGGGCGATTTGACGCCGTAATCCTGTGGGACGTCCTGGGGCTGTTGGAGTATCCGTGGGTTGCCGCAATCTCCATTGCGCATATAATACGTCAGGGAGGGAGGCTCTTTGTCCTGGACAGGAACACCAAACCGCTTGGTCGGCAGCAAGACCTCTGGCGTTTCAGCAGCGAGGCCCTTCGCGTGCTCTTCAACCCGGCAGTGGGTCTTGAGGTCGAGGACGCACTGATTGCAGACCCAGCCACTCTGTACCCAAAGAACATGGCCGACCCCATCTTCAAATACTACAACAAGGACGATGCCTGCTACTTTACCAGCGCATGTGTGGCAACCAGGGTTGAGGCCACGGCACAGGAGAGGTTAACATGGAACGTAAAATAAAATACTCAACTCAACTTTCGCACTTAAATTTTCGCAATTTTACCTTGAAAAATGCGGGTAAAACCGAAATAAAAGCATCGATTAGTTCTTGAATTTTATCATCAGGAAGCAACTGATGTGTATGAAGATATTCTCTTAAGAGTTTTAATAATAATGAGAGTGCTTCTATATATTGTATATCCTTGACTTCATCACAACATTCATAAAAAAGTATCCCAAAA
>NZ_JABXWD010000244.1 GCF_019173545.1 Candidatus Magnetobacterium casense
TTGATGAACCGTCAAATACGCCTAAACCTAAGAAATTAACACTAAAAGACTTGGAGGTACTGGAGGTATCATGCTTAACTTAACACCTATGGGGTGAGGCACCCCTGCCATAAACCGCCCCTTTTTTTTCTTTTGATTTTTCATTTTTGCGCCCGTGCGGTATAATATAACTATGGATACACCAAGAGGGTCAGAGGGTTACGACAAGGTCATCAAGGAGTTGATCGAGGATATAGAGCGACCCCTTATAGAGAAGGTCCTGGGGATTAAGGCCGATAAGATCACTAAATTGAACGTCCTGACGCAACTAACGGATGAACGGGAGGCTGATTTCCTGTACAAGGTACAAAGGGGTAAAAAGAAGCCTTTTATCATACACGCAGAGGCTCAAAGTACCAATGATCCCAATATGCTTAAGAGGATGATGCGATACTTTGTCCATATCTATACGCTGCACGAGTTGGCGATAAAGCAGTACGTTATCTTCATTGGCAAGGGTGCGATGCGGATGAAGAATGCGTTAAAGACGCCTGATGTCAGTTACAGGTACGAGTTAATAGACATTAGAAAAGTAGCGTGTGAGCCATTTCTCTACTCCGGGGTGCCTAAGGAGATAGTGCTTGCTACGTTGTGTAACATGGGCAGGCGTGACAAGAGGTCGTTTGCAAGGGAGCTATTAACAGAATTAACAAAGAGTGTGTCCGGGGGGTTAGACTTGTCTAAATATATAAGACACATAGAGATATTTTCACGACAGAAGGACATGCAAAAAATCGTAATAGAGGAGGTGGAAAAGATGCCAATAGTATACGATCTGGAGACAGATATAAGGTTTATGCAAGGTAAGGAAAGTGGCCGTGTAGAGGGCCGTGTAGAGGGCCGTGTAGAAGGTATGCAAAAGATGATAGAAACTTTACTGCGGACAAGATTTGGCGAACAAAGCTTATCCCTTATGGATAAAGTTAGACGGTGTGAAGATGAGTCAAGGCTTTATGCAATAGCAGAGGCGTTGATGAAGGCCGATGACATCGGGTTGATTGAGAGTGTGCTTTAGTAACAGGTGCGACTTTCAACCAGGGGGTTGCCCCCCTGCTGTGGCAAGAGGCTGAACTGTCCCATTTTTTTGGATTGCACACCAATCAAACGCCCTGTAATCCGACCAGAGCCTTCTTGCTGGCCGGACCGAGGACGGTGATGGCCTTCTTGCCTGAGCCAAGGAATGTATCAATTATCTCCCGGACGTCTTTGAGCGTAATGGCCTCTATGCCTCGAATGATTTCATCGGGACTGTAGTATTTTTGATAGTATATCTCCTGACGCGCAATGTTGTGCATCCGTGCCGAAGAGGACTCCAGGTGCAGCAGGGTATTGCCCTTGAGCTGGTTCTTGGCACGCGCAAGCTCCGCCTCGGTGATGGTGTCTTTCAATGCAGCCATCTCCCTTAACACAACTTCTATGACCTCGACGTACTTCTTCCTGCTTGAGGCAGCGTACACACCAAAGACACCCGTGTCGTGATAGGAGGACAGATACGAATATATGCTATAGACCAACCCCCTGTTCTCCCTGATCTCCTGAAACAGCCGGGAACTGATGCCAGAGCCAAATATCGTGTTCAACAGAAGAAAAGGATAGCGTTGCACGCAATCCTGCTTGATGCCCTCGGTGCCAATGCTTATATGTACCTCCGTGTGGTCTTTTTCGTGGACGTTTAGGCCGTGCGTAAACGACGGTCTCTGCAACGGCTCACCGGATGCGTACCCCTTGGACTGGAGTTGACCGATGGTGCCGTTAAACAGGTCGTACATCTGGGCAAAGTCTATGTTGCCGCTGCAGGAGATGATTATATTGCCCGTGCCGTAGTGGTTGTCGATGTACCTGAGCAGATCGTCGCGCTTAAAGGACGTGACGTTTTCAACGCTACCCAGGATGGGCAGGCCAAGTGCGTTCAATCCCCAGATGTCCTCGTAGAAGAGGTCGTGGATGTAGTCCTCGGGGGTGTCCTCGAGCATGTTTATCTCTTCGGTGATGATCTCGCGCTCCTTGGCTATGTCATTGTCGTTTAACAGGGAATTCAGAAATATGTCCGACAGTATCTCCACGCCTTCTGTGATGTTGTCACGGAGGAGCTTAACGTAGAACGTGGTGCTCTCTTGTGAGGTAAAGGCGTTGATGTCTCCGCCCAGCGAGTCGATCTCTATGGCGATGTCCTTTTGGGTGCGGGTCTTGGTGCCCTTGAAAAACATGTGTTCGATAAAGTGCGATATCCCGCTGTTGTCAGGCGACTCATACCGTCCACCAACCTTGACCCATATGCCGGCAGCCACCGACCTCACCCCCGCTATCTGCTCCATGACCAACGGGATGCCGTTTTGAAGATACTCCTTCCTGTACATTTCCACTCCTTATAAATTATACGCTATCTCTAAATATTATAGTCCGCAATTAATAGTCTGTCTGTGGGGTCAAACAAAAAGGGATAATTTGCTTATCCCCTTGTTATTATTCGTGCAGCGTCAGAGCGCATCGTCCATTGCCGTCCAACCACCGCCTCTGTGTCCACCGCCTGACGCTTTTGTGCTTAACTGGTCTTTTGAGAGTCCTTTAAGGCCTCTTTTCTGCTTAACTTGATCTTTCCGCTCCTGTCTATGTCTATGACCTTGACCATGACCTCGTCGCCCTCGTTTAGCTCATCAGTGACCTTGTTGACGCGCTTGTCGGATATCTGCGATATATGCAGCAGGCCATCCGTACCCGGGAGTATTTCGACAAAGGCACCAAAGTCCATGATCTTCTTCACCTTACCCGTGTATATGCGGTCCAGCTCCGGTTCGGCCACAATGCCCTCGATTATCCCCTTTGCCCGGTTGAGCGATGGCCCGTCATTTGAGGCAATGGTCACCAGACCTTCGTCGTTAATGTCTATCTTAACGCCGGTCTCCTCGATGATGCCCTTGATGATCTTGCCGCCGGTACCGATGACGTCCTTGATCTTCTCCGCCTTGATCTTCATCTGGAATATCCTTGGCGCATTTGGAGACAGGGCAGCACGTGGGGTCTCTATCGTTTGGGTGATCTTACCCAGGATGTGCAACCTGCCCTCTTTGGCCCTCTGCAGGGCGTCAACAAGGACGCTTGTGCCGACCCCTCTGATCTTGACGTCCATCTGGAAGGCCGTTATCCCCGTAGCCGTACCCGATACCTTGAAGTCCATATCTCCGAGGTGGTCTTCCAGACCCAGGATGTCTGTCAACACCACAATCCTGTCGCCTTCCTTGATAAGGCCCATCGCTATGCCGGCAACCGGAGCCTTTATCGGTACCCCGCCATCCATCAGAGCCAGCGTTGCCCCGCACACCGATGCCATCGATGACGAGCCGTTGGACTCAAGGATGTCCGACACCACCCTGATTGTGTAGGGGAAGTCATCCGGGGAGGGTACCACGGGCTTGATCGAACGTTCGGCCAGGGCGCCGTGACCTATCTCCCTCCTGCCGGGAGATTTTAGCGGCTTGACCTCTCCAACGCTAAAGGGCGGGAAGTTGTAGTGCAGCATAAAGGTCTTGTATCTGTCACCTTCCAGGGAGTCTATCTTCTGTTCATCCGACGACGTGCCAAGCGTCACCGCCACGAGCGCCTGCGTCTCACCCCTTATAAACAGGGCAGAGCCATGCGCCCGTGGCAACAACCCCACGATGCAGTGGATATCCCTGATCTCGTCGGGACGACGGCCATCCGCACGGACGTTTTCATTGAGGATCAGGTTTCTGATAAGCTCCTTCTCCAGCTCCTCAAAGTATTTTGAAATTGCCTTGACCTTCTTGTCGTCATCATCGGACAAGGCCTTGATTGCGTCATCCAAGATGGCGTCAAGCACCTTTTGTCTCTTGAGTTTGCCGGGGATACTGACGGCCTCTTTCATCCGTTGCATGACGAACTGCCTGACGGATTCAGCCAGTGCCTCATCGGTTTGAATTGGGGCTACCTCACGTTTTGGTTTGCCAACGAGCCTTCTGAGTTCGTTCTGTGTTTCGACTATCCGTTTGATCTCCTGATGAGCACGGTCTATGGCCGCCAGCATAACTTCCTCGGAGACCTCTATGGCTCCGCCCTCAACCATGATGACCGCATCGTCCGTACCTGCCACCACCAGAACCATGTCCAGTTTGGGGTCGTCCATCTGTTCAAGGTCGGGGTTTATGACCAGCTCGCCGTCTATTCTGCCAATCCTCACGGCCGCCACCGGCCCGTCAAAGGGGATGTCCGATATCGTCAACGCCGCCGACATTGCTGTGATACCCATCACGTCGGATATGTTCTCTTCACCGTAGGAGAGTACCGAAACAACACCCTGAGTCTCCGAATGAAAGCCATCTGGAAACAGCGGCCTGACCGGTCTGTCTATCAGACGGGAGGTGAGTATCTCTTTTTCGGATGGCCTGCCCTCTCTCTTGAGGAATCCACCGGGAATCTTACCTGCGGCATATGCCTTTTCCTGGTAATCGACGGTCAGCGGGAAGAAGTCCTTGCCTTCCATTACCCGCTTATCGGACACCGCCGTTGCCAACACGACCGTATCGCCATATGTGGCAACGATGGCCCCATCGGATTGTTTTGCCATGAGGCCCGTTTCCAGAATCAGTTGTTTATCGTTAACCGTAAGCTCTACTCTTGTTACCTCTGTTGAAATCAATCTAAACCTCTACTTTCTGATGCCCAACCGCTCAATCACCAGCTTGTAACGTCCATTGTCTGTGATCTTTAGGTATTCAAGAAGCTTTCTCCTTCTTGCAACGACCTTCAAAAGACCTCTCCGAGAGTGGTGGTCTTTCTTATGAACCTTGAAATGATCCGACAAATAACCTATCCTATCACTCAAAAGCGCAATCTGCACCTCTGGAGAACCCGTATCTCTCTCATGAATCCTATAACCCACAATCAATTTATTTTTAGTCTCTTTCGTTTGAGACACTATATCACCCCTTCCTTTCTTTTATTTAGGTGTAAACTACCACCCATCTAACATTAACATATAGAATATAAAAGTGTAAAGAGTAAAAAGTAAAGGCAAGTCTGTCGGATAAGAAAATTTTATGGTAATAGTTCAGCTATACAATTGAAATGTTGTGTATAATCAACTCAATGTCAACAAGGTAAGAAGGGGTCAAGGGGGCTGGCCCCCTTGCAGGGGGTTCTGAAGGGGGGCGGAGCCGCCCCTTTCTTTCCTTC
>NZ_JABXWD010000245.1 GCF_019173545.1 Candidatus Magnetobacterium casense
ATGAAACTCGAAATACTGATCTATCTTGTAAAGCTGCATTGAGCTACCTCCCCTTGATAATCACCCCGGACCCGATAACGCTGTTACCCCCGCCGCCCCCGGCTGCCACAGCGGTTAAGAGGCCGTCGAAAGGCAGACCGTAGGACCAATAGGCATCGAGATTGTCCGCTTGCGTTTTAGCCCCCGTTACAGACCAATCACAGACCCCGCAAAAACCGGCGGTCCCGTTAACCCGGACAAAAAACTCTAAGACCCCATCAGCAGAAACGGCCCCCGGCTGGCCCGAAAGGGTTTCCCAGGTGCCCGGCGGGGTATCCACATCCGGGCCGGAAGTGGCCGTGTCAAGCACAGTATCAGCGGTTATGCCCAAGGAGTCACAACGCCTTACCACCAATTCAGGTGAATCACCATTTAAAGCATTGGATTCCCTCACCTTGACGCTGACCGTGGGGTTTTGCCCGCTGGCCACCGGCACAAAATAGCTCCCACTCTCCAGCTTATAAGTCGCACTACTGGGCGTCAGCTTTTGGGAGGGCGAGGCCGTGCTGTAATAGCTGGTGTCGGCGATGATGGTGCCTTCAGGGGTCCAGGTCTTTTCACCCGCCAATCCCGCCGTCCCCCCAAGCCTGGATGCTCTAACAAAACTCTCCGGCAGCCAGTTGGTTCTATTCCAACTCCCTCCCAACTGAGTGCTGCTTCCCAGAGTTACATTGTCCAGGTAAATTTGGGCAAATTGCTGATAGCTATAGGAGCCTACCGCCCCAAAATTCAAATCCGCGGTGCTATGCGTGGTCTTGATGCCGGAAGCCGTGCCCAAGTTGCCGCCCCGCACAGTAAATTGCGTAATCCCGTTAACAGCAATGCCGCCTGCTGTAGAGAACACCGTGTCACCGTTCAGGGTCAAGCTGTCATAGACTATATGTGTGCCGCCAGTAAAAATATTTTGTGTGCCGTTTCCCCAGGCAATGACTGAAGTAATTTCGATGTTGGAAGTGCTTGTAAGATTTAAACCGCTTTGTGTATTGCGCCAAGCCGTCAGAGTGCCAAAAGGGTAAACCGTGCCATAATTACCAAGGTTGGTGCCGATATAAAAGCCTACATTGCCGCCACTATGTATTACATTGCCATCTATAGAGCCGGAGGCACCCGGCAGGGCGGCTAACTGCATCCCATAACTGCGCCCCCCGGCAATTACATTATCATCTATTACAGCATTAGTAGTTGATATATAAACAGTTACGACATTGCCACCCTGATAAATGAGCCAATTATTGCTATAGGTTATTGGTGTTTGAGTAGATGATAGCAGACTTACGCTATTGCCTGCCACACTCGCCAAATTATAAAGGCAGTTATAGGTAATGCTCACATTGTCAATAGTAGCCCCGCTAAAATAAATCCCATAATCCTCAAAATCATGGAAAGCACAGCGGTTGAGGTTGCAACTCCCAGAGGTGGTTTGAATATCAATCCCCCGCTTGCCGGCGGCGTCCTCGCCCAGATATGAGAACTCCGTCCAGTCCACATCTACCGTAGCAGTCGTGGCGAACTGGACATAGCCCACGGCGGTTGTGGTATGAGATGTGACAACCACATTCCTTGTTAAATTAATAACCTCGGCCTGACAAGGGCTGGTGCCGATATGCGCCCGGATAAGCTCGTCGGTGAGAGTGACGGTAGTACCGGAAGCGTTGCCGTTTAGCGTGGTGGTGAAGCAGTCCGTGTAAGTGCGGGAAGTAGAGGCAATGGCAATCTTGTCACCGGATTTCCAGCCCGTGCTCACGTCCGTGGTGATGGTCAGTTGACCGTCCAGCACATAGGAGACGCTGGTCTGCGTCCCGGCGGTGGCGGATAAGACTATATGATCAGCATCAGTAACGGAAGAGATGGTGTAATCCACTCCATTGATTTTGATGGTGCCGGACATGCCGGTGAAGGTCTGGCCCTGTAGCCGAGTAACGGCGGTCCCGGAAGTATTGCAGTAACCCCCGGCGTCCGCTGCCAGATAGGCCCGGTCAACCGTAATGCGGTCAGAGGCCCCCTGGCAGGTGAAGGTGCCCCCGGCCCGGATGAGAAGGCCATATTTGCCGTCGGCCAAGGAAGCGGAGTAATTGAGTTTTAGGGTGAAGGTCCGGGTATTAGGAATCGGGTTAGCTACCGTCCCGAACTCAATCGTCCCCCCGGTGGCGTCCGTTTTGATGTCGCCTTTGCAGATCAGGGTATAGTTGCCGGCCACGGTGGAGGGAACAAACAGCCGCCCGCCGCTCTGAACCTCAATCGCCGCCGTGCTGGAATCCGGACCAACCGTGACATTGTTGTCAAACTCGACATCATGCGTACTGGCGATAATGGCATTGTCGCCCTCACCCGGAGCCACGCCACCCGTCCAGGTCGTCGCTGCCCCTGCAACCCAAGTTCCGTCCGCCGCCGATGTGATAGCCGCCATTACATCTCCGCCTCTGCACTAAAATCATTGTCAGTCTTATTTCTCAATTCCTGAATAAACGTCTTCCATGCCTGCCACCGGGCCTTGCGGTCGTCTAACTCCGCTAACCGGGCCTGCCAAGCCGCCACTAAAGCCGGGTAATTCTCATCGCCGGGCAGGGGAGCGTTAAGGGTTTCCTTCTCCTTCAGGTCAGTAATATGGTTAATGTCTATGTCCTGCTTGTCCGCCAGGGCTTGCAACGCGGTTAGGCGGTTGTTGAGGATATAGGTCTTGATTTGCTGAAGATTGTAGCCACCCGCCGGGAAGGGGAGGCCGGTCGTGGGGTCTGTGAATTTCTTATGGTCCTGCAACCCCGCCCGCCAAATCTGGAATATCGCCCGGTCCCTGGCAAGGGCGGCTTGCGTATGGGAGAGAATAGTCGCCTCCTCCGCCGTCAAGGTGCCCTTTGCCAGTAAAGTAGCCTCAAGCCGTTTCCGGTGGATAAAATCCACAAAGCTCTGCACAAACTGCTTTAGCAGGGTGTCCCGGTAGGCGACAGGAATAGCCATTAGTCAATATCCCAGATAATTGCCCCGGCCTTCAGGGCATCCAATATTGCCTTGCGATTTTCATAGTTGGGCAACCGGCTTGCCAGTTCATCCCGATCGGCGTTCTTTTGCGCTATCAGTTCCGCCTTCATTTCTTCTGGGATAGTGGGGTCGTTCTGAATAGCGGTGATTTCCGCCTGTAACCTGGCCCGTTCCCCGGTAATGTAATTAATTTCGGCCTGTTCCTTGACCCGCAATTCCTCAAGGATAATCTGTCGCAAGTTCAAGACTGCCGCAGATTTGAAATTAACCCCTCCCAAGCTAAGATTAGCAATCCATACTGCTATTAAATCCTGATTGTGGGCCAAGTTTTTGGCATAGTCCAACATCACATATTCTTCTTCTGCCGTCCGTCCTATGCGGTTGTAGAGGGCCTGCCACTCCTGCTGTTTCTGGCGATGGTCAAGTTCACTCCTAAAGATATTTCCCAGGAGGGCCTGCTGTTGGGCATTGAGTTGCGCCGCCGCCGGGGAGGCCAGGGCCAAAAGCATTAACGCCGTCATCAAGAGTTTCATTTGGTTTGCTCCTTGTATTCGTACCGCTCCACCAGTCCGTCCGGGTTAACCACATAGAGGCACCATTTTGACAAGTGCAGGTCAAAGCCTTTCAAAAACTGCCGCCCGTCGCTCACTTGCCGCCCTTCAATCATAATCCCCTGGTAATGCTCCTTTACTATCTGGCCGCTCTCGTATATTTCTTGGGCGTCCATTGGACAAATCAGGACTTCCAAGAGCAGGAGCAGGGCGGCCAGGTGCCTCATCCCTCCCCCTTCTTTTTCGGGTGCGGAGCCGTGCCCTTTACCTTGCTTAACCGCTGCCGCTTAGGGGGCTTGGGGCCTTTCTTTTTTTTCGCTTTGCCTTTTTTCTTGTCGCCCATATCGAGGACACTCCCTATTGGCGTGAGGACTGCGCCGACAACAACAGATATTTCCCCACCTTAACCAGCCGCATAACCCGCCTTGCCCTTGGCACCAGTTCTCGCACACTCCAATTTAATCCCATATCGTTTAGTGGTTATCTCTACACATCTAACAAAACCATCTTTGACTGTCTTGTAGTGATATATTTTATTATCTATACAAACCGCCGTGATGCCATTACTCAAATGCTTAACCGGCATATCGTATAAATGCGCCGGGAATCTCCGTACTGGCAGGTTAGCTATTATTTTCTTTAATTTTCTTATGTTTATCTATGCTCCAATTTCTTAACCTTTTCTTTCTGCATTTCAATCGAGGCGTTTAATTCTTTCATGCGCTGCTGCACCGCGGGCGGTGAGGTTTCGGGTTTGGGATACCTTTCTTCCAACTGCCATACCCGCTGCTGCATCCCCATGAGTTGATCGTTTTCGATTTTGTAGTCTAGTCGCCGCTCTAACTTCTTTACCTCTTCGCATTGGGCATAACGGGCCTCGAAAAAGAAGAACGCTCCAAAACATGCCCCGATGAGCGTTACCACGCCGATGATGAGTGCAAGGTCTGGTTTTTTCATATCTTCTTTCCGTTTATCTTAGCCTTCAGAAACGCTATATCCTCACTATGCTTTGCACAAACGCCGTTCACTTGCTCTCGCCATCGTTGTTCTCTGGCTCTTTGTTCATCGAGGATATATTGATCCATATTGTTAAGTTTTTGATTAACCCAGGCAACCCAGCCGCCCCCCAACCACCGAATAAGACCAAGCAAACCGCCAAGAACAAGGACAACCAATCCCAGGAAGAAAGAAATGTATTGCCAGTAACCACCATTACCTGCTCCTGTCATTTATTGCACCCGACACCGCCGCCGGTGCTTTCTCCCCACTTTATTTGAACACATGCGCCAGAAATATATTTATTATCACCGCTATAGTGACGCTAACAGCCAAAGGCAGGCCGATTATTATTAGATAGAGCTTGGCGTCCATTACTCCGCGGGATTGTTCTTGGCTCCGCATCCTCAATTCCAATCCAAGGGGACCGGATATTTGCCCCTGGACATTGCTTATGTCTTTCGTGTGCTGCTCTTGTAAAACAAAAGCCCTTTCCATTTCCGCGGTCCTGGTGTTTACTATATTCCGTGCCATTACTTCCGTAGCTTTTTCTCTTTCCTCCAATATTGCCATTACCGTATCAATCTTTAATTCTACGTACTTTTCAAGCATCTCCTTACACTCAGGCCAGCACGGTCCTTTGAG
>NZ_JABXWD010000246.1 GCF_019173545.1 Candidatus Magnetobacterium casense
TTGAATGAAAAAACTGTCAAGAGCAGTAGAACCAGGGCACAATGCATAAGGCTCTCGCAATTTTCATGGGCGGGGGCGAATAGTGCTCCTATTCATGAAGGTTTAACCTTAGTAACAACTACGGAGACTTTAAACAGCACAGAGCAATGCTTGAAGCCCTGTTGAATAAAGGTGTTGAACCCATAGCAGACATTGTAATTAACCACCGTGATGGCCCGGAAGGGGGAACTATTTTCCAAAATCCTGACTGGGGTTCTGATACCATTGTCAGTAATGATGAAGCCTTTGGTGAGCCTAAAAACAAACATCTACCAAAAGGTGCGGAGGAAGAAAGACCGCTATACTTACCAACAAGAAAAAATACGGAAGGATATGACTCTGCAAGAGACATAGATCATACGAAAACCCAGGTTCGCCGTGACATTATCAGGTATCTGAGGCAGTTGCAGTCGATGGGATACCGGGGATGGCGATACGATATGGTGCATGGTTACCTTGCTACACGCATTGCAACCTATAACAGGGCAACTCGCCCGACATTTTGTGTCGGGGAGTACGACTGGGGTAATCAGGACGAACAACGTGGTTGGGTCTGGAATACAGCCACAGTTGTCGGGGATATCAAGACTGCTAGTTGTGTCTTTGACTTTAAAACATTTTTTAAGCTAAAGTATAATCATACAAATTATAGCAACTGGTACGGAGGTTCTGGTCTGATCTGTGACACAAAAGACAATATACCCTGGAAAAACAAGGCTGTTACATTCCTGGAAAATCACGATACTGGCTACCGCACTGATCATAATGGTAAACCTCAGGCACATCATGAGTTTGATAGCTTTGCAAATAACTGGGAAGTACAACAGGGCTATGCCTATATACTCACACACCCTGGCATACCAACCGTCTACTGGAAGCACTACTTTGACTGGGGCGACGACCTGCAGGGTAAGATCAAGGCATTGATCAACGCACGCAAGATAGCAGGCGTACACTCCGGCAGCAAACTCACCACTCAGGAAAACGCCCGACAGAGAGGCATCTATGCAGCCGCAATCGACGGCAGATACGGACATATATACGTCCGCATCGGTGGAAGTGACGCAGACTGGCAACCCTTTAACTCAAACTATAAAGACTACAGAGAGTACGCCGCAGGAGACGGTTGGAAGGTATGGGTCAAACGCCAAGGTAATCCACCCGTTCAACAAGCGCCTCGGAAACAGCCTTTCCCTATTCCCACGTACACAGACCCTAAATACATATTCGTCCAGGACTCAGAGCTATAACGATAAAGACGCTGCAGGGACGGTTCATCCTACCAACGATGTTCCCGTTACTCCCCCCCGCAGCGTTTTGATTTCTTGTTTACTTTAGAAAAATTAAGTTCTTGGTTGCATCGTCATAGGTAATGATTATGCTGTCTTTGGGCTTGAGGTCCTTGGTCAGGTTTAGCTCCTCATGTTTTTCCGGAAACAACGTCTCCTCCATCTTCAGCGAAATTTCAGCGTGTTCCGGATTTAGCAGTATCTCGTCATAGACAAAGATGGAAGAATCTTGCCTTATTCCTCGGGGATTATATATATGTGAAAACACTTCTTTCTGATTTACCTGCATCGTGACCTTGATCGGCGACCTCGCACTTGCCACCGACGACGTTGACCTGTATTTAAACGTCAGGATCACGACACTCTTGTCCTCGGGATAGAACGCCATCCTGTCACTGGTCAGCGGATACAACAAGAGGGTCGGAATAAGCAGCAAGAGCGATGCAACGGCGTAGTTCAATTTCCGATTGCCCCTGACCGTTACCGTGTCGAACTTCTTGCCGTCGTTTAAGTCCCTGGTGAACGAGTCCAGCTCCTGGGCAATCCCCGAAGTAGATGTGGCTTGCAGTATGCGTATACGTGAGGGGTCTGTTTGTTTATCGAGTGATGGCTTTCTTGAGCCTTCGTACCGGGCCATAGTCCACTTGCTACCCTCCCGGTAGTGGCAATCATCCGTTTCGCAACCCACCAGACATACACCCTTGACGCCCCCGCCCAATATCTCTTTGGGAAACCGCGTATGCACCGACCCTATGCAGGGCACCGTGCAGGTAAATTGCTTGTCTCTGTCGGGTACCTCCGCCGAAAACCTGCACCTGAACACCACAACATCAGGCGCCTTTTCCCTGATATCATCCAACACCCTCTGCCACGGAAACGCAGGCAACGTGATCGCCTTAAAGCTGCACGAGCCGATACATATACCACAACCGGCACACTTGTTTTCGTTGACCACGGACTTCTTTTTACCCGTATCGAGTCGCTGCATTATCACCGCCTCATACGGACAGTCTATATAACAACACTCACATCCCGTACATTTTTCGTGGTCTATCACCACGGGGTGTATCTTTTTGCCTTTTATCAGCCACGGAAACGATATCAGTATCAGCGTTACAACGCTCACCGTCAGCCACATCCACGACAGAGGCATGATCTTCATCAGAGGATAGACAAAAAAGTACGCCCAGTCCATCGATATCACAAACGATATGTTGCTGAGGTTTGCCCCCTCATCACTCTTTGCCTTGAACACGATGCTCACAACTACCAGGATCACAGACAGCGCCACCCACAAGAACTTGGGAGGTACAATCCGGGGTCTGGCATTTCTCAACACGTGCAGCCACAGGATAAACACTATCCCCAGCGTAAGTGCAACGTGAAAGTACATGACCATCCTGAACATCCCACCCAGGAGCTTTATATCGCTGCCCAGAAACGTGCTCATGATCGAGTGCCCAAAGACGGGCAGGTAACTCAGAAACTTCCCCGTCAGTATCCCGATAAGCTGTGCCTTGACATCCCAGACAAGTATATAACCCGATATCCCGATCACCAAGAAGGTGCCAAGGGCCAACACTCCGGTGATCCACGCTATCCACCGGAACATCCTAAACCGATCGGTCACCAGTACGTGAATCGTGTGCAGCAACGTCACAAATATCAACCCCGCTGACGTATACCTGTGCAAACCCCTCATGATGTTCCCGATGAAGCTGTTTGAGATGGCCTCCACTGAGGTATAAACGTACCGGGGGTCTATCTTGTAAAATATGTACAGATATATCCCCGAAAAGGTGTCAACCAAAAACAGGTATATCGCTATCGCACCCAGGTGATACAGAGGATTGAGGTTCGATGAGAATATCCGACTGAAAACAGTTGACAGCTTGTGAAATGCCTTTTGCAACGTTGTGGTTTCTGCTAATTTTGTTTCGTTTTCCATGCTTTTATTGTATCTTCCTTTGTTTATTCCTTACAATGATATACATCATATGTCTGCGTTGGTTGAGTTGGTGTGGCTTTACGATGTGCGTGTCACGGGGGGAGTGATACGTATTTCTTACAGGAGTTCTTCATCTTTGCTGGAGAGATGTCTCAGGAGCTTTGAACCAAGCGGGGTTATCGAATAACCTCTTCTGGTGTTGCTTGATATGAGGTGCAGTGCCTTGAGCTTGCGCATGAAGTTTTTTATTCTGTCCGAAGGCATATCAACGACCGGTTCGAGGTCCTTGGACAACAGACAACCCTGGTCCTTTAGTACCTGCAGGGTGCGTTTTATCCACGGGGTGTCGTTTTTCTGTTCGAGCATCAGCAGTTGTTCCTTGATATTGAATATTTCGGAGTCTTTTACGTTACCCATTGCTTTTTTGTAGTTTTCTATGTCCTCCCCGATGTACTCAAACTCAATCCTCACCACCCGGTCACGTTCGATATCTACGTCCGCTTCGGAATAATTTACTATATCCTCCCTGAACTCATCCATCGAGTCGTAGCCGCAACGCTTCACCTCATCCAGGGTGATGCCCTGAAATCTCTTAAAGTCCACATCGATGATGCGCAATAACCCTAAGTTATGTGACCGATATATCTTGCCACGAAGCACCCTCAGGGTGTCCCAAAACCGGAAGGTCAGCGTTATCCTACCTTCCCTTACACCATCATAAAATCGTTTTTCGAACCAAATCATTCCAACTAACATAATACTAACATATTTTTAAAGAATAATCAAACATTATTTTTGTTTTGTATTTTTCTCCCCGGTTGTTTTATAATTTCTTATGCTCACGGAGATAGACGGAAAGGACGTATATATCGGTGGATGTTACAATACTCGTACCGTTTTATAACGAGGAGGACAACGTCGTTGCCTTCCACGAGGCCCTTGCCGGTGTGCTTGGGGCTTGCCGGGAGATCGACGAGTACGAAATCCTCTACATAGACGATGGTAGTTCCGACGGCACGCTGTCATTGCTTGAGGGGATTCAGGCCACAGACCCGCACGTGGTGGTGTTGTGTCTGCGCAGGAATTTTGGTCAGACGGCTGCGTTGGCTGCCGGATTTGATTTCTCCCGCGGCGATATCATCGTCACCATCGACGGCGATATGCAGTATGACGCACAGGACATACTCAAGCTGCTGCACCACATCAAGGACTGCGACATGGTCTGCGGATGGCGAAGGCACCGTCAGGACCCGCTGTTGAGCAGACGCATCCCCTCTATGATCACAAACTGGTTGATAACCATCGTCACGTCGGTCAGGCTCCATGACCATGGTTGTGCGCTGCGGGCGTACAAGCGTGAGGTCATCAAAAACCTCAAGCTCTATGGCGAAATGCAGCGGTTCATACCGGCGCTGGCCAGCAAGTACGGCATCAAGGTGACCGAAATCGAAACGTGGCATCAGCGTCGTCAGAGGGGCAAGTCAAAGTACGCACACTCAAAGACCCTGCGCCTGGTGCTTGATCTCCTGGTGGTGAAGTTTTTCCAGAGCTTTTCGACAAAGCCCATGCAGTTCTTTGGACCTCCGGGGTTGTTTAGTGGTCTGCTTGGGGGGGCGATACTCATATACTCCACCGTGAAGAGGTTCATGGTACCGGCCAGTGTTGACATTATTCCGATCTTTTTGCTGGGGGCGTTTTTGATCCTTGTGGGGTTGCAATTTCTGGGGCTTGGTCTGCTTGGTGAAATCCAGGTCAGGAACTATTACGAAAGCGAACGCAAGCCCATTTATTCGATCAAGCGGATAATCAAGGACGACAGTTAGCAGGGTCTTTGAGTGTGCGTACTTTGACTTGCCCCTCTGACGACGCTGATGCCACGTTTCGATTTCGGTCACCTTGATGCCGTACTTGCTGGCCAGCGCCGGT
>NZ_JABXWD010000247.1 GCF_019173545.1 Candidatus Magnetobacterium casense
CAAACCTCACGGCATCACGCTCGTTGACCTGAATAAAGGCCTCCGAAAAAACCTCCGTCAGACTCTTGGACATCACGGTCAGAGAGCCGGAGTGCTGCATCAGATTGCCCGTCACCATCGCCAGGGGATAGTGCCTGTCAATGCGCTCCAACTCGTCAAAGGCCACCGGCATATAGCACCACCTCTCCCTTCCGGCCTCCTTAACAATGGTGTCTATTTGCTGCCTCAGAGCAGGCAGGGTCTCCAGCCCCGTGGACGTCTTCATAAACCTGGCCAGATTCCTGAATATCTGCCAGCCAGGCAGCGAATCACCCGTGGGAGCCACGATCCTCTCAAGCCTCTGCCCTATGCCGGCAGCATTGATGAACGTTGCGTCCTCCTCGGCCCAACTGCACACGGGCAACACTATGTGAGCCAGATTGGCCGTCTCCGTAAACCGGATGTCCTGCACCACGAGCAGCTTAAGCCGCCGCAGGGCAGCCTCCACCGTCTTAAACTGCGGAGCGATGCCCAGAGAGCCCATCACGTACAGGGCATCAACGCCATCCCCCCTGTCATAGAGCATCTGCATGAGGTCCTTGCCAGGCGCCCCGGGTAACTTTGCGTAGCCAGGCAGATAGTCAGGGGCAACACCCATCTGCCACATCCCATACGTATTGGCATTGGAGGCCGGTATCTGAAGGGCAGAGGGACCATCCCCCGTCAACATCAGGAGATTGGCCGCAGCGTATATGGCATTGATCCCCTTGTTGTTTTCCATGCTGCCCATTGTCATCGCTATCATGCGGTTTTCAGAACTCAGAAATGCGTGCGCAAGCTCAATGAACTCCTCCTCCTCGATGCGTGTAACATCCGCCACCATTTCGGGCGTGTAGGGACTGACCGTTTGCGCTATTTCCTCGTAGTTGGCCGCCGTGGTGGACATGTTGTTTTTGAGGTGATAGCCCCCCTCGATGGCCATGTGCATCAGGGCATTGAGCAACACAACGGAGGTACCGGGTCTGATGCGCAACCACATGTCGCTGTGTCGTGATAGCTTGCTCTCACGCGGGTCAACAACAAGCAGCTTGGTGCCCTTTCTTTTGGCCTCCAGGTACCTGAGTCCCCAGACGGGATGCGTCGCCGTTATATCGGACTCGATAATCAGGATGACGTCATTTTCAACAGGGGCATTGAGCTTTATGGGGAGATTTGCAAGACCAAATGCCCTGACAACCGCCTCCTGAACCCTGGCATAACCAAACCGGGAGATGGAATCTATGTTGTTTGTCCCAATGACCTTGCGCATAAAGTGCTGCATCATGTAGTTGCTTTCGTTTGAGAACTTGGAGGAACCGATGGCACCTATCCTGCCCGGACCACTAGTGTTTATGATTTCGAGCAAGCGCTCGGACAACACGTACAAGGCCTCCTCCCAGGAGACCTCTGTCAATTGACCGTCTTTTCTTACAAGGGGCTTACGGAGCCTGTTTTCGGCGTATATGAAGTCCATCCCATACCTGCCCTTGACGCATAGGTCGCCCTTGTTGATCCCTTGGATGGCATCAGACTTAGTCCTGATGATCTTGCCCTCACGTGTATCAAGCGTCACGGTACAACCCACACTGCAATAGGGACAGACGCTGTCATAGCTCTCCAGAAACCAGGCGCTGGCGCGGTACTTAAAGGGCTTGCTGCCCAACGCCCCCACCGGACAGGCATCGACACACTGTCCACAGAACTCGCAATCCAGCGTCTCATCAAAGGCCTGGCTGATCTTTGAGTCAAACCCGCGCCCAATGAAGTTTATCGCCCCCACGCCCTGATGCTCCCAGCACACACGCACGCACTTGCCACAGAGTATGCAGCGATTGGGATTGCGCTCGATAAAGGGACTGCCCGTGTCTTTTTCGACGGCGTGTCTCTTTTCGCTGAAACGACTCATGGACGGGCCAAACTTCAGTGCAAGGTCCTGTAGCGAACATGCCCCCGACTTGTCACACACCGGACAGTCCAGCGGGTGATGTATCAGCAACAACTCAACCAACGTCTTTCGTATCTTGTTTAGGCGCGGGGTGTTGGTGTGGACCACCATGCCGTTTTCAGCCGGATACGCACAGGAGGCAAGCAGGCGTGGCTGTCCTTCGGTCTCCACAACACACAGACGACATCCCCCGTAGGGTTTGAGCCTGGGGTCCCAACACATGTGGGGTATATAGATGCGGTTTTCAAGGGCCGCCTGAAGGATCGTCAACCCCCTGGCAACCTTTATCTTTTTGTCATCAATGGTGAGCTCTATCATGCGGAGACCTCCTCCTCTTTGAACATCCTTGCCGAACCAATCTTTACAGCCCCAAACTTACAGGCAGTAAAACACGACCTGCACTGCACGCAACTGCTCTGTGTGATGCGGTGTGGTTGTTTCTTGTCCCCGACGATGCAACTGGTGCTGCATGCCCTGGCACAGGCCGTACAACCGGTACACTTGCTTTCGTCTATATAGAAGGTGCAAAGGTTCTTGCACACACCGGCATAGCACCACTTGTCTCTGATGTGTGCTTCGTACTCGTTGCGAAAATACTTGATAGTGGTCAGGACGGGGTTTGGTGCCGTTTGACCAAGTCCGCACAAAGATGCAGCCCTGATATCGCCGGCAAGGTCTTCGAGGAGTTCGATATCGCCCTCGCGTCCGTTTCCGAGTGTGATTTCGGTGAGCATGTTGAGCATGACCTTGGTGCCCACACGGCATGGCGTACACTTGCCGCAGGACTCGTGCGCCGTAAACTCAAGAAAAAACCTGGCGAGGTTGACCATGCAGTTGGTGTCATCCATGACGACCATGCCGCCGGAACCTACAATGGCGCCCGTCTGGACGATGTCCTCGTAGGTCACGGGCAGGTCAAGCAGCGACGCCGGTATGCACCCTCCCGATGGTCCGCCGAGCTGAAGGGCCTTGAAGTAGCGCCCCTTTTTGATGCCACCGCCGATGTCCTCAACAATACTGCGCAGGGTGCTCCCAAATGGTATTTCGATCAGTCCGGTGTTGAGTGCGGCACCGGTGAGGGCAAAAACCTTGGTACCGGCAGACTTCTCCGTGCCCATCGCCCGGAACCACTCTGCCCCGTGGATGATCACCTGCGGGACGTTTGCGAGGGTTTCAACGTTGTTGAGGACCGAGGGCTTCTCCCACACACCCTTATGTACCGGAAATGGCGGTCGGGGGATCGGTGAGCCTCTCTTGCCCTCTATGGAGCGCATCAGTGCCGTCTCCTCTCCGCAGACGTATGCCCCGGCACCAAGGTATATTTCGATATTGAGGTCAAAGCCGCTGCCAAAGATGTTCTGCCCCAACAGGCCGTAGTCCTCTGCCTGCTTGACGGCGATCCGCAGACGCTTGACTGCCAGCGGGTATTCGGCACGGACGTATATGTAGCCATAATGCGCACCGATGGCCTTGGCGGCTATGATCATGCCCTCGATAACGACATGCGGGTCGGCCTCCATGATGCTCCTGTCCATAAAGGCCCCGGGGTCACCCTCATCACCGTTACAGAGGATGTACTTTTCGTCTTCCACAACGGCGTTGCACAGCTCCCACTTCAATCCCGTCAGAAATCCTGCCCCGCCCCGCCCCCTCAGACCGGAGTCCTTTATCTCACGTATGATCTCCTTGGGGGTCATGGAGGTCAGTGCCTTGGCTGCGGCTATGTAGCCGTCTCTGGCGATGTACTCGTCTATGTCCTCGGGGTCTATAACCCCTCTGTTTTTGAGTGCTACCAGGGTCTGGTTGCTGAAAAACGGAATGTCATCCAATATCGGCACGGGCTTGCGAGTGACCGTGTCGCGGTACATGTATCTCTCAACGGGTTGTCCTTTGGCGAAGTGATCATCCACGATTTTGGCACCGGCCTCGGGGTTTAGATACTCGTAGAACACGCCATCGGGATAGGTAACCATCAACGGGCCGTGTGCACAAAAGCCGTTACAGCCGGTCATGACCACCTTGACGTCGTCTTTGAGGTTGTTTTGTTCGAGGCCTTTTTCAATGGCGCCTTTTATCTTGAGGCTGCCACCGGCCAGACACCCCGTGCCTCCGCAGAGCATGATCTTTTTGTCGTTTGCCCTGGCAGTCTGGCGTTCTTTTATTGCTTTAAGGTCGTCTATGGTGTGTATTGACATAAGTGCCTCTTTACCTGTAGTTTTTCAATATTTCGTTAGTTTTTGCCGGGTCTACCTTGCCAAAGGTGTCGTCATCAACGACCACCACCGGGGCAAGACCACAGGCGCCTATGCATCTGACTGTCTCAAGGGAAAACAGATTATCGTGTGTGATTTCGCCTTCGTTTATGCCGAGGTCTTTCTCCAGGTTGTTGAGGATTTCGTTGGCCCTCTTTACGTAACATGCAGTCCCCTGGCATACCCGAACGTTATACTTGCCCATCGGCTTCATGCTGAAAAACGAGTAAAACGACACAACTGCATAGACCTCGCTGACGGGTATCTTCATGCCCTTGGCAATGAGCTTTTGGGCCGATGCCGGCAGGTATCCTATCAGCTCCTGTGCCTCCTGCAGCACCGTGATGAGTGCCCCGCGCTTTTTCCTGTATCTCTGTGTGATGGCCATCAGCTTTTCGGTGTCAAATATCTCCACGCTTTTTTGTGGCAAGGGCACCTTTGGTGGTGTACTCAGGGTTTTGTTTACCGTATCTATGAGCGTCTGAGGGAAAAACGGCTTAGGTAAAAACTCCGATACATCCAGGGCAATGGCGTCCCTCAGTACCGCCTTGGAGGAAAACCCCGTGATTACTATGATTCTCAGGTAAGGATAGTTGTCGTTTAACCACTTGATAAGCTCCAGGCCATCAATGGTTGGCATTATGATATCGGTAATTATCAGGTCATAGGTGTTTTTCCTGATCAGGGCCATGGCCTCCTTTGCACTTAAGACCCCTGAGACTTCGTGTCCCTCTGCTCCAAGGACTGCCATACAACTCTTGACTATTATTTCGTCGTCATCAACAACGAGGATGTTTCTACCCATTAAGTCTCCTCCCGCTTGTGAAAATTATATAAAAACTAACCTCAGTATAACATGATAATTTAAAGCATTTCAATAGAATATCGAAGATGGTAATTACATGGACATGAGTTTTTTTGTATCAATTTGACAATGTCACATTCAAGGAAACATCATGGATTGTCTGAACCAGGATTACGC
>NZ_JABXWD010000248.1 GCF_019173545.1 Candidatus Magnetobacterium casense
AACCAAAACAATTTATTGTCGCAGTATGCGTAAACTGTTGATTAATAGGATTTTAAATGCAGGTTATTAATGAATAATTTTTCTCTTGACATCACGGTTGCTTGACCCCTTCCTGCGAAACATTCATGCTTTTTTAAGAGGATACGATGGCTCTGTACTGGCAGACGCGGCAGGGGTAACAAGTCAAGCGGAACACGATGACTTTCGGGCAAATCTTAGGTATACGCGGATAAAGCGGGTTGACTCAAGTCCGATTTATTCAAGGACGCGGTTGCATAAATCGGAGCTCTTGTCATAGCCTTACGGTTTGAGGTGTTTACGGGACGTTAGCAGCTTAAATCCAAATGCACGCTTCAGACGGCCTTCTTAAATCTCATTGCCTTGAGCCTCTTTTTTCTGGCATCTCTCTGTTTTCTTTTTTTCTTGACAGAGGGCTTTTCATAGAAGCTTCTGTTTTTGATATCTCTGAACAGTCCTTCTTTTTGAAGCTGGCGTTTTAAGGTTTTAAGGGCCTTCTCAACATCATTTTCATATACTTTTATATACAAAACCGCTTATCTCCATTTTTTAGTCTCCCTGTGACTTCCGCTGCCGCCGGGGCCTCCACCTCTTTTACCTTCAAAGCCGCCACGCCTGTCCTTCTGCTGTGGTTTTGCCTCGGCAACGGATAAGGTTCTTTCCATAAAGCTGCTGCCATTGAGTGTAGCAATAGCCTTTTGTGCGTCCTCTTCGTTGACCATTTCGACAAAGCCAAATCCCTTTGGTTGTCCCGTCTGTGCATCAGATATCAACTTTACCACATCTACCTCCCCTATTCGTGCGAAGAGGTCTCTGAGGTCGTCTTCTGTTGCCCGGAAGGAAATGTTGCCTACATAAATGTTTTTCCCCATCGTTAACTCAACTCCTTAATTAAATAATTTTCACTAAAAAGACCCCATCGCCTTAAAAGTCTACGTGGTCCCACAAGCCTGCGTCCCTGTATATAGTCTACAATAAAACTGCATAAAATGTATATAAAATTATTTCAGCAATTTTTCATGTCAACCATGACACCTTTGCCTTTATCATACCACGGTGTCATCGTGGCCAATAATCCAAATATAAAACGGTTTAACACGTGCTGCAGGAGGTCTTACGGCAACCGCCGCAATCACTCTTGACCTGCCTGTCCACGCCGCTGACACCAAACATGGACATCTTTTTTTTCATCTCCGACGAGCCACAATGCGGACAACTCACCTGACGGTTACCGTAGACCAGTAGCTCTACGTTTTGGTTACAATTATTGCATAGATACTCATATATTGGCATAGTTATTCTCTAATAGTCCTTCTGGCCTCTCTGATCGTCCCTCTGGCATGGTCATTAAAGCCTCATGGCCTCCCTGATCAGTTGCATGGACTCTTGGGCAACCCTGGCGGCCCTTGCATTGCCGGCGCTCACGATATCGATCAGCGTGGAGGAGTTTTTCAGCTCCTTGCGTCTGGCCCATATAGGCTCCAGGATGGTCAATATGTGTGTGGTAACAATCTTCTTGCAATCGATACAACCAATGCTCGCATTGCGGCAGCCATCGGCCACGTACTGTTGCTGCTCTTGGGTGGAGAACACCTTGTGCAGTTGGTAGACGGGGGAGAGTTCGGGGTCTCCCTTGTCGGTGCGTCTGACTCTGGCCGGGTCGGTCATCATCGTCCGAATCTTGGTCTGCACCTCTTGCGGGGTATCGGAGAGGTAGATGCAGTTGTTGTAGCTCTTGGACATTTTTCGGCCATCGAGGCCAACCACCTTGGGATAGTCGGTCAGGAGCGCCTCGGGTTCTACCATCACGTCACCGGGGTAGAGGAAGTTGAATCGTCGTGCCAGCTCCCTGGTAAACTCCAGGTGTGGTTGCTGGTCTATTCCCACTGGGACGTACTTTGCACGGTAGGCAAGGATGTCCGCCGATTGCAACACCGGATATCCAAGGAAACCATATGTGTCCAGGTCCTTGTCCTTTATTTCAAACTGTTTTTCCTTGTATGTTGGCACCCGCTGCAACCACCCCAGGGGCGTGATCATACTCAACAGCACGTACAACTCCGCATGTTGCGGTATCGCTGATTGCACAAATACGGTACACTTATCCGGGTCCAGACCCGCTGCCAGGAAGTTCAGGACAAGCTCCTGCGAGTACTGCTTTATCACTGCGGGGTCTGCGTAGTTGCTGGTCAGGGCATGCCAGTCGGCCACGAAGTAGTAGCAGTCGTAGTGGTGTTGCAACTTGACCCAGTTCTGGAGCGCACCCACCAGGTTGCCAACATGCAGCAAGCCGCTTGGCTGCATCCCGCTTAGAACGCGCTCTTTCAACGCCGTGCCACCCGTGCCACCCGATAACTTGTTGTCACCGTCTTGCATTCAATCTCCCTGATTAAAGAATTCGTCCCAGAGGCATAAGGATCATGCCTATGAGGAACTGTACGACCTTCTGTATAGGTGTTATGATATATTGTGCCATGCCGGTAACCCATAAAGCAAGCACTATTAATATCCCATAGGGTTCAATTCGGCTGTACTGATACGCCTGCCTGTAAGGTAACAGGCTCACAACGATCCTGCCGCCATCAAGGGGTGGGATCGGGATCAGATTAAATGCCGCCAAGAAAACATTAAAATATACGCTGTATCGCAACATCTGCTCCACCGGTATCAGTACCTTTGAAAACATGGAGTCCGCCTCGTGCGTTGAGGGATATAGTCTGGCAATGACAGCTATGAGCACAATGCTCACTGTGGCTATCACGATGTTAGCCCCGGGGCCGGCAGCAGAGACCAGTGCCGCATCTACCCTTGGGTTTTTCAGTCTGCCGAAATTGACCGGCACCGGCTTGGCCGAACCAAAGATAAACGAACCGCTGGAGAGTATAAACAGCATTATCGGCATGATAATCGTCCCCATCAGATCGATGTGTGCTATGGGATTGAGTGTGAGTCTGCCCATTTCCTTTGCCGTGGGGTCGCCACGCTTGTCCGCAACCCATCCATGCGCAACCTCGTGAAAGGTTATCGCTATGAGAATTGGCAAGGCCGCAACAGACAGACTCCGCAGTATCTGGACTATATCCACCTAGTAACTCAACCCTGAGAAGGAAAGAGAAGGAGGGCGGCTCCGCCCTTCTTTACCGCTCCAGGTCGCACCTGGCTCCTTGACCTCACCCGCAAGGGGACCAAGCCCCCTTGACCCCATTATACTCTGGTCACAGGACATACTTAATAGCCAACATTTTAGCTGTATACCTTATTTCACGATTTTTTTGGACAACGGCGTTAACAGCTTGTCCAGTACGGTTCTGGCTGCAACGATTGGGTCAATGATGGCGCTGTCCATGTCGTTTTCAATATCTCTCTTGTTTGACAGGAAGTTTATACGGTCCTGCATCCTGTCACGCAGGAATCTCAGGCGTGATTCATCCTGTGAGGGTTCGTACTTTTGTTCGAAATCGGTGCCAAAGAGTTCATTTCCATTTTGCGGGATCAACAATCCCTGAAACGCATTCCACTCCTTCCACACGATGGTGTTGCGCACCAGTTCGGTTACAATGGACAGCGATAATTCCTTTGGGATATCGATCAGACTTTCCGGCAATCCGAAGGCGTTTGTGTTCATAATGTAACACTCGGTGCCGCCCTCAAACAGCTTATAGAACTGCTGACAATCCCACAGAAGCGGATGCACCCTGAAGGGATTTGCAAAAGGCTCTATGACGAGTTTTTCAAATTCCTTAGGGTCTACGTTTTCAACGCCCTTTGCCCTCAGCGTGCTCAACGACGCCCCCATGGCAACAGCAAGCCACAGGTTGTCGATCTTGCTGATTGGTGGCAGCGAGGTGTCCTTTTGCAGCCATATGACCTTGCCGGGACGTTCGCAGTGGTCGCTGTGTCTGAACATGTCACGGGTCTTTATGCACCTTCCGTTTCTGTTGCGGACATCGGCGCAGACCAGCTTGCGTTGGCCATCGTCAGACATGGTTATACCGACGTTCTGGGCGCTGTAGAAGTACTTGATGATCGGGTCATCGTATGCCACGGCATCTGTTTTGTCAAATAGATTTGGCTCTATTGCTATTGACAGGTCGTTATCGAGGTCGATTAAGAATGCGTCATCGTGGACGACCGTGACATGTTCACCCTCGGCGAGGGCGCTTTCGTGTTTGTCGCTGTTGGTGATGGAGGACTTCCCCGACCCGGAGAGGCCAAAGACGGCAATGGGCGGGCTCTTTCCGATCTTCTTGATACCCCCGTGACAGGCCACCATGTTCTGTCTTACCCCGACACTCCAGGCCAGCGTCAGGGTGCCCTTTTTGCGCTCACCGAAGTACCTCAGGCCGAGTATCGCTATACAGTTCTGCTTTTCATCGACGATGATCAGGCCGTCGGGGAATCCCGGATGGGACCAGTCGGAGTCGGCAAGCACTATGATATCAGGCTCATCCAGTGGCCGCGATGTGGCATAGGTATCCGTCCAGGGCTTCATCCACGGGGTAAAGTTCAGCGTCCAGTCCAACATGTTTTTGGCGTCGGTGGTGGAACTTACCAGGTGGGCCTTGACCATGAAGTCGCTGTGCAGCCCCACAATGCCCTCCATCCAGAAGGCCGGCTTCTTGTTAAACTGATACACGGCTTCGCGCAGGATGGTCAGGTACATATCCCTGTCGCTGCCCATCTGTCGCACCAGGCGTCTGGCCCGCGCTGTACGCCCAACGATTGTTCCGTCGTTGGATACCAGCACCTTGGCGTCGGCTGGAAGGCCGTAGGTCTGGGGTTTGTACATTGGCTCCGATGTCACTATCACCTCGGGCTGTCTTACTGCATACTCGTACAGCTCCCTCATGGTGGTCTTGTGCACAGAGTTGGCGTACATTGCGCTTTCTATTATGGCTCTCCACGGAGAGCCGGGCAGTTTCGTCATACTTGACATCTATCGTAACTCCTTCTTCTGTTATAATATATATACTGTTACATTTTCGCCAATTGTTGCATAGAGATGATAGCATACTTAAATGCTGTATGTCAACGACATGAAAAATTCGGGTGCATAAAAAATTGGTGAGCGATGGATTCCTGCTTGCGCAGGAATGACACATATGGGCGCAAAATACCATTTCTTGTCATTCCCGTGAAAACTGGAATCCATCTTCTAAAACAG
>NZ_JABXWD010000249.1 GCF_019173545.1 Candidatus Magnetobacterium casense
GCGACGTTGAGGTCTTTGACAATCCATCAAAGGCGATAAAGAGAATCAACGAGGAAACCTTCGACATAGTGGTCACGGACATCAGAATGGACGAAATCGACGGCCTGGAGGTCCTTGAACACGTGATGAATAAGTCGGCCAAGACCAAGGTAATCATGATCACGGGCTATGCCATGATGGAGCTGGCCAGACAGGCAATGGAAAAGGGCGCCTTCGACTTCATAGCCAAACCCTTCAAGCCCGATGACCTCAGGGCCGTCATCATAAAGGCCGCCGAAACCCTTGGCGTAACCCTGGCAGTACAGGCATAAGGCATTCAACCCTGATGTTAGATGACTGCCTGGATAAGTGGTATAAGTGTGGATTAAAGTGGCTCAAAAAGTTAATCGAACAGCAGATTGACAAGGGCACTCCTCCGGTGGCCGATGGTGCAGAGGGAGTCACCAGGGCCAGCAAGCCTTACAGATTCACAATAAAGTCTCACATTTATATCGGTTTTGCCGTAACCCTCGTATTTGCACTGGGGATAGGTATCTCCATGATAATAACGATGGTGAAGATGGAGAAGGGATTGCGGTTGAATGAGCTTGCTCAAACTTTCTTTTCAAGTGTTTCTCAGGCACGGGCATTTGAGAAGGACTACTTCCTCTATGGCATGGGGCTTAGGGAAAGCAAGGAGATAATGAAGGCCCTTGAGAAATTGGTCATAACACACTACGGGGAACTCAAAGGACATATTGACTATGAGAACTCTATAGGGCTGATAGAGAGATATGTCAAGCTGTTAGACTCTGTCGAGGAACTGGACCGTGAAAGCAACAACCAATCGGACAAGTCCCAGAGACGGGAACGACTCCAGAAGGAAATCAAACAATGCGGCTACATGATGGTGAACTCGGCCGATAAACTGTTGGCGAGGGGACGTGATACAACAGAGAGATTGATGTTGCTCTTTAGGACGGTACAACTGTATGCGGTGGTATTTATGGTCTTGTTTATGTTGTTTATATCGCACCTGTTAGGTAAGAGGGTGCTCAGTGCAATCAATCTCTTCTCCAGGTATTCAACGTTGATGGCAAATGGACAGTATGCCACGATCATGTCAGACCACAGATACAACGACGAGTTTTCTGATCTGTCAATGGCCATAGACTACCTGATCAAGGAGCTGGACAGGCAACAGCAGATACTTGCACAGTCCCAAAAGCTCCGCGCCGTGGGAACGCTTACCTCCGGCATTGCCCACGAGTTAAACAATCCGATAAACAACATCACGCTGACGGCACACATGCTCCTGGAAGACTACCTCGACCTCTCCGATGACGAACGCATAGACATGGCCAGAGACCTCGTAGACGAGGCCGGACGGGCAAGAAACATCGTGCGCAACCTCCTGGACTTTGCACGCGAAAGTGAGACCATCATGGAACCCATCTGTATTGGCAGCGTCCTGATGGACACACTGAAGTTGGCCGGCAACCAGATAAAACTGGCCGGCGTAAACGTGGATATAAAGATAGCGCCAAACCTGCCCCGCATCCACGGCGACAGACACCAGTTAGAGCAGGTGTTTTTGAACCTGATCCTAAACGCACTTGACGTAACCCTTAAGGGGGGACACCTGAAGATACATGCCGGACCGTCAGAGGAACATAACTTTATCGCCATAAAGGTAACAGATTACGGTCATGGCATCTCAGACCACATACTACAGCACATATTTGACCCGTTTTTCACCACAAAATCCAAGGGCAAGGGGACAGGTCTTGGACTGTCTGTCTCTCAGGGGATCATAGCAAAGCACGGTGGTCAGATTACCGTCCAGACGAGGGTCAACCGTGGTACCACCTTTACGGTCAAACTACCCATTACAACCATCCCGGCAGACCTGGCAAAGTGCGGTGAGAAGGTAAAACTATCGATAACGACCTGAGCCGCTGCCCCCCCACGGCCAACCCTCTGTGTGCAATACAAAGAAAGAATGGGGAGCTTTGCTCCCCCTCAGACCCCCTCACAAGGGAGCACGGCTCCCTTGACCCTGTAAAAATGCCACGTTACCAGCCTTGCCGTCGCTAACTGGCCAGACATAACCGCTGCTGGATTTAACCGATATGTCGGCTTTGCCATCTTCCATACTGACGCTCCACGCATAGGAGGCACCCTCAGGGTAGACAGTGGATGACCAATAGTTACCGGACTGCACGTTTGTAAACGGATGGCCGGAGGAGAGCGCCGGGGAAGACATGCCTCGGTTAATAAGGCTATAGAGTTCCGTTTTGTTTGGCAGCCTCCAGTCGGTGTAACCGAGGTAACTTGCGCCGTTTAAGCACTGCACATAATCCAGCGCCATCTGCCAGGAGTTAGCTCCGCCCGTGCAAGAGCCTACCTCCGGAGTGCCGGCATCTTTGCTCCACACCAGACCCGTGAGGGTATCGGTGACGGTATTTTTGTCGCTATCGGCAAACCTCGGAGCAGGCCATGCCACACCCTTCTGTAACGCCCCGTCATCACCGGCAGCATGAGTGGCAGTCTGACCGGTAGACCAAACAGGTGAAAGCGCTCCCGATTCCCCGGAGCGAATCGGCCAGACATAGTGATAACTTGACTTAAGGGTGGAACCCACACTGCCGGAGGCCATACGCACGCCCCATGCAGTGGATGTATTGCCGTCCTTAGCGCAGGTAGTGGATGACCAGTAATAGTTTGACTGCACATTGGTGAACCCCTGCTTATTGAGCCACACGCTTGTATCAGCTTGCCCTGCATTGATGAGGCTTTCCAACTCGTTTACATTTGGCAGTCGCCAGTCGCTGTAGCCAAGGTACTTGTTCGTATTGAGGCAGACCACATAATCCAATGCCCCTTGCCAGTTCTTAATACCATCCACACAACTGCCAACTTTCGGCACAACGCCATCTTTGCTCCACACCAGACCAGTAAGGGTATCGGTAACCGTTTTATTGCCGTTGTCTTTAAAGCGCGGATTTGGCCAGGCCACACCCTTCCGTAATGCGCCGTCATCCCGTTGTGGAGTGTTGGCGTCGGAGCTTTTTGTCTGCCCTGTTACGGGCAGGTTAACGGTACCGGCATAGGCTGCACCGGTAAGAAACATGCCCAAAATCACTGCAATCAGCGCCATGACAAGCAACACAGGTGAACTGCTGGCCTGGTAATGCCTCATCCTTGCTTGGTTGTTATTTTGCCAAAACATACTTCCTCTGCAATACTGCTCAATTTTGCCTCTGCAAACCAGTAAAACTGGTACTGAACGCAGATAACCATTACCTTATATCAGGACTCTTACCTCATCTGCCAATCGTTGGGCAGCCCAAGCGTTATGTACCCTCCACCGGTTATATTCAGACCATCCAGGGTGTGCAGATAGACATCCCCCGTGGTGGTGTTTCGCCAGAGCATGTCGGTCTTACCGTCGCCGTTGTAGTCGGCTGTGGTTTGAAACTGCCAGGGGGCAGATACATTTTTTATCACATAACCGCTCTTGGCTATACCAACCCCGCTCATAAACCATGTTGCAACGTCGCCCGTTGCGGTGTCTTGCCAGAGGATATCAGCCCTGTCATCGCCGTCAAAGTCTTCAACCGCCTTTATCTGCCAGGTGTTGGGGACGGCCTGTGCAACATAATTGCCACTTGACATGCTCATACCGCTCATTAACCAGGCGGCAACGTCTCCAGTTTTGGTGTTTTGCCAGAGGATATCACTATTACCGTCGCCATTGAGGTCGGCTACAGCCCTAACGACCCACTCCGATGGCATACCCCTGACCACGTAACCGCCGTCAGACTTGGTCGCTCCATCCATGAGCCACACGTAAATATCGCCAGTGCTGCTGTTTCTCCACATTATGTCCGTCCTGCCATCGCCGTTGAAGTCCCCAAGCCCTGTAAACATCCACTGGGAAGGCATCCCCTTGACAACATATCCGCCCGACTTTATCGTCGTGCCGTCCATGACCCATATATATACATCCCCGGCAGCATTTTGCCAGATGATATCAGCCCTGCCATCGCCATTAAAGTCCCCGATTCCTTTGATGTCCCAATCGGTCGGTACTCCTTTAACGACAAAGCTGCCCCCCGATATCGCCTTGCCATCCATCAGCCAGATATAGACATCGCCTGTTGTGCTGTTGCGCCACAGGACGTCACTATGCCCATCGCCGTCGAAGTCACTCTTAGCCCTCCTGTTGTATCCATCGTGGACAGCCAGGACATTGTAATAGTTGCCGTCCTTGGCTGTGGCGCTTACGTCGCCGCCTTTCATTGACGCACTCCACGCACCGGATGTAGCGTCAGCATTGGTTGTGGACGACCAGTAGTTGGCAGCCTGCGCATTTATAAAGGGATGCCCCGAAGAAAGCGCCGGATTGGACATGCCATAATCAAACAGACTACGAAGCTCCTTTCTGTTTGGCAGTCTCCAGTGGTTGCTTCCCTGATATTTGGCAGAATTGAGGCAGGCCACGTAATCCAGGGCACCCTGCCAGGTCTTTCCACCCCCCGTGCAGGCATCAAGGGTTGGGGTACTGGCGTCTTTGACCCAGACAAGGCCGGTAAGGGTATCCGTGACCGTTTGATTGCCGTTATCCGTAAAGCGGGGATTGGACCATGCCACGCCCTTATGTAAGGCTCCGTCGTCGTGTGCGGTGTAGCTCTTTGTTTGCCCCGATGACCACACAAACGCCCTCCCAAACGCCCACGCCTTGCCATCACGAACTATCCAGGCATAACCGTTTTCGGAACTCGCCTTGCCAACGGCACCCACAGAACCACTGCTGATGACAACATACCACGCCTGCGTTGTATCCAGGGCGTAGGTCGTTGATGACCAGTAGTGAGTGGTCTGAACGTTCGTAAATGGATGACCGGAGGGCAGCGCCGGCTTAGACGTTGCACTGTCAATCAGGCTCTCAAGTTCGTTTATGTTGGGCAGTCGCCAGTCGCTATGGCCAAGGTGGTTTGAGTTGTTTAAGCACGTGACGTAATCCAGGGCCTCCTGCCAGGTCTTAATCCCGCCTTTGCACGAACCGATTGCGGACGTACCGGCATCTTTGCCCCAGAGCAGACCCGTCAGGTTATCCGTGACGGTATAGTCGCCGTTGTCCGTAAAGCGGGGATTAGGCCAGGCCGCACCCTTTTGTATAGCGCCGTCGT
>NZ_JABXWD010000025.1 GCF_019173545.1 Candidatus Magnetobacterium casense
TTTTTTGAAATTTTTTTTTAGCTTAACACCTACAGTGGTTAGAGGAGGGATTCTCCACAAAGAATGGCTTTATTGGCAGGATTGCATTCTTAGCTTAACACCTATGGGGTCTGGACCCCTTGCGGGGGGTTCTAAAGGGGGTCAGGTGCGACTTTTATGGCAGGGGTGCCTCACCCCCTGGAGCGCCAAGAAGCGGAGCCGCCCCTTTCTTGTTCTTCTGGTCAAATGCAACTGGCCCTGGCGTTGGAGCAGGCAGCCCTGCAAGGACTACTTGATCGTGTGGGTAAAGACCTTGTCCCAGGTTTTATCGGGCACGTTCATCTGGAAATAGTTGCAACGTCTCCTGTAGAGGTCATACAAGACCACCTGACGATACCCGGTCATAAGTTTTGAGAACATCTGTCCCGCTCCAACAAAGTCCAAGGCATAGTACATATTCAGTGCCCCGGTAAACAGGGCAAGTTCCTCCTCAAGCTCCTCGGCCTGCTTTGCCGGGTAAGCCGTATACAACGTCACCGGTTGTTGTTTACCCTTGACCCTGACCCTGTCAATCTCAACGAATCTGAACCTGCTACCAGATTGCGCCTCAACACTGCCCTGTATTGCGTCACTGACCAGGAGGCTCAGACCGTAGGTCTTGGTAAGGCCCTCGATGCGTGAGGCGAGATTGACGTTGTCTCCGATTATCGTGTAGTTGAAGAGGTCTTGCGACCCCATGTTGCCCACCATGGCCACACCGCTGTGCAGGCCAATGCCAATCTGTAGTTCCAGACCAAAACGGCCATTGAAGTCAACGTTTAACCTCTCAAGTTCGCTCAACATCTCCAAAGCAGCCGTCACCGCACAGCTCTGATGGTTGTCAACACTTACGGGGGCGTTCCAAAAGGCCATGATGGCATCCCCGATAAACTTGTCCAGGGTACCCTTGTTGCCCTTGACAATGCCCGTCATGGGAGTAAAATACCCCATTAATAGTGCACTGATATCGGTAGGGGACATTCGTTCACTGATGGCGGTGAAGCCCCGTATATCGCTAAACAGTATAGAGACGGGCCTCTCCTCTCCCTGAAGCGTCAGTTGTTGGGGGTTTTTGACAAGCTCGTCAACCACGGCCCCTGAGACGTACTTGGAAAACGCATGGTGGAGAAAACGTCTGTCGGACTCCTCCTTCCTGAACTTCAGGATAGTCAGTACCATGAAATTATTGTTTAATGCCAAAAGCGGCACAAGCGGTGAGAGATAAACCCCCTTGGCAAGCATAATGCCTTTGGAGCCAAACCATAACGCCGGTATTAGCAGTAGCAGGACAGGGACGCTCTTGTAAATTCTCAGGTATGCAAAGAGCGCCGTTGACACAAGCCCCACAAGCAATGTTATCAAGACCTCGGCACCAATTGCCCAACCCGGTTTAACAATAAAGTCACCCGCCAGTATGGTGTCTACAACCGTGGCATGGACCTCAACGCCGGGGTAGAACTGATCAAATGGCGTTGAGCGGATATCCATTAATCCCAACGCTGATGAACCCACAAAGGCAACCTTACCCTCAAGGGCATCCGGTGGCAGGTTGCCGAGCATAACGTCTGCGGCTGAATAGAACGGAAAGGTCTTGCGCCCCCCCCTGTAGTGGATGAGCATGTTACCGGTGGCATCAACGGGGATGGTTATCCCGCCTGCACGAATGGATTCGATGCCGTTTCTGTCGCGCTTTATAATCACCTGATCGGTGCCCGCACTGTAGAGAAACGTGGCAAGGGCCAGGTTTGGGTAGTACCTTCCCTGCCGCTGTGTCACAAGGGGCACCCTGCGAAATATGCCGTCCCGATCGCTTGCCGCATTAAAAAATCCGGAAGCCTTTGCCGCCTCCGATAGTACCGGCAGGTTACAGAGCACGTCTTTTGGCTCGTTGTTGGTCTGCTGCATACTGTCTGTAGTATCAATTGTAGCTGCATTTAAGGGATGCAAGAGACATTCCTGTTTATGCTTGTCGGGTTGGCCCTCAAAGATGAATTTGTAGCCGAGGACAAAGGGGCCATGTGTCAGCGTGTTTGCCAACACCTTGTCGTAATCCATCAGGGCATCGGGTATGTTGGTGAAACCAACATCGAGGTCGAGATCGGTCTTGAGGGTGTGCTTCAGGATTGATGGCGATGTGCGGTCTCGCTCTGAAAACACTATGTCGATACCAACTGCCGATACTCCAAGCGACTTTAACCGCTCAAGCAAGAGCGCAACCCTGTAACGCGGCCATGGCCACTGCCCGTATTGCAGCATACTCTTGTCGTCTATGTCGATGATAACCGGCACACCGCTTGTCTTATCGGAATGTACAGATATCAGAATGGTATCATAGAGCTTACCGCTTATGAATTTTATAAAGACAGGCGGGTAGATGACAATCAGCGTACATAAGATTGAAAGTCCTATCCCCAGAAGAAGCAAATGCAGGTTCTTCCCCCTGGCTGTTTCAGGGTTCCACATTACAGGTTGTTTCCGTAGATCGAAATCTGCTATAAATATATATAGCCATAAGGAATGGTTCAAATCTTAATATCATTGCTTCAAGGAATTCGTACAGTAACTTGTCTATACCTAATAAAAACATTCCTAACGTGTCTGTAGTATAAATACCGGCTTTGATAAGATAGTCAACAAGATAAAACACACCACCGAAATATAGATAACATAGATGGATAAAGACAACTAAAAATAACGATTCTACTACCACTCTACCTCTTTTTCTTATATGCGGCAACAGAGTTACAACAATTGCCATTGTTAAAGGCATATTATAAGTATAAGCAAAAGTATTAGTAGATAGATGAAATCTCTTTTTATAAACATATCTTACAGGTTCAAATGTTGACTTTGCCATGCCATTTTCCGTGTCGATTTTAATAAAGTTAATTCCTCCAACAGTTAATGATGCAAGAGTTAATGATATATGTGTAAGTCCTGTTGCATAGTAATTCTTTAACCAAATCCAGACAGGTAACAGGAGCAAAAAGGATACTAAGAACATTGATACGGTTCTTAGGTAAAGCCCCCTATTTAGAGAGTAACCTGTTTTTTGCGACATAGCTCGAAAACATGAAGAATAAGGCGAGAGATATGGCAATCATAATCCCCTGCGCAACATAAAAATGAACGACATCGAATATCTCTTTAAAGTATATCCCCGTAAGACCCAGAGCAACTATTCTTATGATATTGAGTAACTGTATAATAAAAAATCCTGTAACTATTCCCACTAACCTCTGCATCCAGGTAGCAGGATAGGCTACTATCGCAATGGAATAAATCATCACGGATTCAAGACCACTACAGCCAAATTTCACCTCCATAGCAAATGTGGACAATCTCAGGATGCTGCCGTTGCACGAAGATGGAATGTTTAAGAGATATAGAACCTTTGACGTCATAATGACTATAATCTCATTGTATACTTTATTTACATCAAAGACGTTTTTTATAACATTTAATCCCATTAACAGAAAAAATAAAAACATCAGTGTCACATAAACAAACACAAAACGTCTTATATTAAAAGCATCATCTTTGTTCAAACTCAAGTAAAAAACCTCCCGGATTCAATATTTATTCTTAAGTTCATCGATATATTCAGCCGTTCTGATGGCTAATGCTTCAATTGTCAGACTCGGGGATTCTCCGCCACCCGAGCTTGGAAATACGCTGCTATCGACAACGAAAAGATTACGCCAGCGATGGCTTTGACAAAACGGGTTTACTACCGAGTCTTCGGGCCTGTCACCCATTTTGCAAGTGCCAAAGACGTGGGTAGAGTTGAAGTTATCGTAGGTGCTGTAGACTTCCGTAATATTGCTTACACCAGAGGCAACGAGGATTTCGCAAGACGTATTAAGCATAAACTCTAGTCTCAGTAAATCCATTTCGCCGATAAATGAATGAATCCGTGGCAATGATAAACCAAATTCATCCTTTTTAAGCGGGTCGAGGTCCACGTAGGAGTAGTCATTGGGTATGAATTCACCAATGGCTCCAACGGCTAACAAATTTCCAAAATTCCTCCGCATCTGTTGTTTATGTTCCTTGCCCCACCCCTTTACAGCCCTTTGAGCATAACTGATGGGACCATAAAACCCCAGTTCCAAGGTAGAGTGAGTGAAACGACATCCGCCTGTCACACCTTTTATAGCGTCAGGGTTGTTGTAGTCCCAACAAATTGCATCCGCCGCTGTAGCGCGATAACTCTTCAACTGCTCCGGATGCAAGCCGGATACACCGCAATAAAGGGTTTCCATGAAGTTTCTGCCAACCATGCCGGATTCATTACACAAGCCATCGGGGGCATAACGATTCCTTGACAATAACAAAAGTCGGGGGGTTTCCACTGCCCCACATGAAACAATAAAAACATGACCTCTCTCCCTTTGAAAGTCTCCATTAGCATCTATGTAATGCACTTCCTTTATCCTATCATCCGAGGCGGCCTCAATGTGTACAACGCTGCATAAAGTTTTGAGCCTGCAGTAACCGGAATCTAATGCCTTGCGTACAAAGGTAACGTCAGCACTTCCCTTGTCCATCCGTTGGCATCCAAGTTGACAACATCCACAGTAATTACACAAAGGTCGCCCATCGTAAGACTCTGACAGGATGGCAAGTGAATTCGGAACAAAACTCAAACCAAGTTTAAGTGCGCCATTTCTTATTTTTGATCCCCCGTAGCTTATCTTGTGTGCAGCAAGCGGGTAAGGTTTACTGCGATACCGCATCGAGTCTCCATCTGAAGCCCCCGATACCCCTATAGTGTCTTCGGCAATACAATAGTAGCGTTCAATTTCGTCGTAATCAAACGGCCAATCAGATGCAACACCAAAATGGCTCTTTAGCTTCATTGCCTTGGGGTTTAATCTATGGGCTTCGCCACTAAATGTCAGTGTGCTGCCCCCTACTCCTCTTATATGGTGATACTTACCTTTTGCTCTGTAGTTGGTATTGTTCACCTTGCCAAGAGCATTGTTAACACTTGAGAGGTTCCTGAATCTCTCATCCAGTTTTTGCATTGAACCAAACGTATATTTACCCTTGTGCTCCCCTTTTTCCGGAAAACCCTCTTGTTCCCATTGAGGTTTATCTGAAACATAATCTGTCATAGGATTATACGTGGGGCCAGACTCAAGCATAAGTACCCTGAGTTTTCGCCTTGAAAGCGCCCATGCAGCAGTGGCACCGCCAGCCCCAGTTCCTACAACGATAGCGTCAAAGGCAGGCTCATTCATAAGCCGAAACCGGGCGGGCTTGAATGATCGGGAAATCCTGAAGGCTGTGGCGGGCCATCATAGCCAATGGATTTCCAACTCAGAGGATTGCCGTAGTAATAAAAAAATGCATCTCTGCGCAACCTTTCAAAAAAAAATCTCGGTAACGATCCCTCTAAATTCTCTGCAGCAATGGAGACTATCTTCTGGCGCATGCCTTCATCCAAAAGATAAAACTGTCTGATGTTGAACAATTTCTTGGCTTGTTTATCAAGCCAATCACAGCCCCTCCCCAGGAGTACAAGAAACTTTCTATCTCCTGCTGACTTACCCAAGATCGCCATATCCACCTCAAGAGCGGATGCCGAAGGACTCTCATCGGCAGGGATAATGACATCAAGAAAGGCTTTAAGCGTTTGTCTCTTGTCCTCTGTTAACCTGGCTGGTAGATAATCTCTTTTTAAAGCGTACCCTGAATATCCAAGTAAGCAAACACCCGTGATAGCTCTTAGAAAATCCCTTCGGCTATATCTCATTAAAGGATTTTATACACCACCCCTGTAATGAATATTATTTACCGCTTCTTGCCCTGAGCAGCATATAAACCCCGCCGACCCCGGCAGCCACGGCATACAGCCCTTGCCCTACATCACCCATTACAGGTACTGGTACTGGTGCCACTCCAGCCATTGTTGGTGCAACCCACAATAAGGTGTTAAGCAGTGAAAAGAAAATAGCTGCAGCTAACAACAAGAAACGACGCCTCAATGTCTTACGGTTTTTCTCGTGACTCATTTCGTCTCCTCCTAATTTTTTAGTTTTACAGAAAAATCAATGCTACAATGAAATTATTTCTTCACCAAACTGATGTGGATCAGCGGATGGTGACCTCTACACGACGGTTGAGTGGCTCATCTACGCTGTCTGCCGTTGGTACAATGGGGTTGTCCTTTCCGTGCGACTCGATTTCAAGGTTTGCCGGGTCCACTCCGTGTTCCGTTAAATACTTGCTAACGCTCTGTGCTCGCTTGAGGGATAGCTTGTAGTTGTATTCCTTGGAACCGGATGTATCCGTGTGTCCAATTACGCTGATATCCGTTGATTGCAGCCTGCGTACTGCCTCCAGCACCTTTGGTAATAACGCTACTGATTCCTTTGATAACTCCACGGAATCGTGTTTAAAGTGTATCATAAACCTTTCAGGGGCATTAGGCAGTGCGTTTAAGGCGCTGCCAAATATCTCCTGTATCTGTTGAGGTTGCATTTCCTGGGGCTGACCTGGGGCGGTATTGGCATCCCTCACCCCCGTGAAGTGATCAGCGCTGTCGATCACCTGTACGCCACCGCTGTTTGACACCTCAATGCTGCCGACCTTGCCATCGTCAGACAACAGGGTAAATATGGCGGCATTTTTTACCGGTTCCGGTTTGACTTCCTCCTTCTTTACCTCTTTTGCACATGACACAAAGACGGCTAGGACGGATAGTAAAATCGCCAGTCTGGCACTCAGCTTAGAAAGCATAGTTGATTGCAATTTCATTCCTCTATCTGGACGGCGAACTTCGTGCCCCTGATGCCGAGCGTTGCAAGGGGTGTTTCAAACCTCACGGACTTTGGCGACAACTTACCGATCATCCCCGTCACACACGTGGCCGTCCCCTTGCTCATTCGTGTAACGAGGGCATACTTTTGCTCCCTCGGCGAAAACACGAAATCGTCAAAGACTATCTTGCTTTTGGGGCCAAGCGATACCCGCGTGTCATCCCGGAGGATTACTCCCACGGCGCCATCATCTCCGGTTTCCAGGGCATCATTTTTAAACACCTTGCTCCCGGCAGTTGCAGGTATGACACCCTCTGCACGTATGACGGACACCTTGCCTCCGACAGTCTTGATACTGCCTATTGTATCAGCAGCATACAGGCCCACAGGTATAAACACAAACAGCAATGTCAGCAATTTAATCCGTATCATTAATAATAGTATACACGAGATATTTGTTTCTGTCAAGTCCGTTGTTGGCATGAATTTTATTTGTCCTTGTGTTTTGAGCGGGTCCTGAACTCCCATGGTGGTTGCGGTTTTTTATCTTGCCACAGGCCGGCTCGTGCAGCTATGGCATGTTGCTGGGCTTTGAGGTAACTTTCCGTGTATGGCGCCTTGAGGTAGTGCTTGTACGCCCAGGCATAACCAAGCTCTATCATCCGGAGATTTATATCTTTGTTGCTCAATCTCAGCACACAGACCTCACGATTATAGGTCTTGTCACCGGTTAAGGTTACCTCTACCTCTTTGCCCAGTACAAGTTGCTCCAGAGCTTTAGCTGCTTCTGTGGCATAGGGTTGACCCGGGACATTGCGCTTGGGCGTCTCAGGGGAATCGATACCGTACAGCCTGCATGTGTAAGATTGCCTCCCAAGACCGGGAGATAAGACAACGGTATCGCCATCCTTTACCCGCACAACCTTTTCCATGTTGTATTGCTTCTTTGTGGACACCTTCTCAGACATATTGCATCTGTTGTACGACAGCGATAACAGCATCAGGGTAACTAAAGATGCCATTACTGCCTTGCCATTCTTGTGTCCCGCTTTCTTCCTTTTAGCCAATTCGGAATGTAGTTTAAAACAATTACCGGAATATGTCAACAATTCAGCCAAATACGCCCTGCCAGTGTTGCCTCACGTAAGGAACTATACGAGGTTTATTATAATTTCGTATAGATTTTTATGTGAGGCAACGAGTCTTACTTCGTATAGATTTTAGATGAGGCAATTCGGCTTCTTGTAATAAGTTGCACGTATATGTTAATCTTACAGACGATGACATTACTACGGTATAAATGCCAATGAAGGCATCAGATTTCCTATTGGCCTTGAGGGAACTACCGTCGGATGCCGAAGTGAAAGTAATAACCTACGGTGCCGGCGGCGATGTTGTAGAGCACGAAACAATAGCGGTCACAACCGGTAACAACTTCGATCACGCTACGTTAAACATAGTCATAGACTGCTCAAAAAGAGGTGTCGTTCCCACGACCGAGGGCATATTACCTGCACAGTCGCAATCCATAGAAGAACTGGCTGCCTTTGATTTCAGATTAATGACCCTGCTGAATTCAACCTCCGACATAATATTTTTCAAGGATTCCGACAGACGCTTCATCCTGTTTAACAACGCATTTAAGACATTCGTTGGCCTGGACGATGAGGACATCAAAGGCCATACCGCCGATCACTTCTTTCCCCCTACCCTGGCAGATGATATCAGAAAAAACGACGAAACCGTACTACATACCGGCAAGATAATCCACGCAGAACATATGTTCACAGACGAGACCGGTAATACCTACCATTATACGGTCAACACCCCCGTCTTTGATGGCAACGGCACCATAAAAGGTCTTCTCGGTATAAGCAGGGACATAACGGAAATGAAGGTATGCGAAATACAAACCTCCATCAGCGAAAAAAAGCACCGGACCCTGGTAGAAAATACCCAGGACATCATAATCAGCTATGATGCCAACTATATTTGTCAATATGTAAACCCGTCGTTCAGGAGACATTTCCAGACAACCACCGAGGAGTTCGTTGGCAAGTCTATCGATGCCATGCATGCAATGATTGGCAGTGCAGAGGCGGACACACGATTGTGGAGAGAGACGCTGCAAAAGGCTATGGACACCGGATGTCAGCAGGATATCTCCATTGAGATGAAGACGCTGCTTGGCACCTTCTTTTTCGACAACAGGTTGTTCCCTGAAAAGGCCCAGGACGGCACAGTACATAGCATCGTTGTGGTCGGACGTGATATCACAAAACAAAAGGCAATGGAAAAGGAAATGCTGATAGCCCTCAAAGACAAAACCTTACTCCTTAAGGAGATACATGACAGGGTAAAAAACAACCTACAGATCATATCAAGCCTGATGAGCCTGAGTGCTGAAAGAATTTCGGACAAGATCGTTCTGAACATCTTCAACGACATATATCTTCGCATACGGGCAATGGCGATCATCCATGAAAAGCTGTACAAGTCTACGGATATGTCAAAGCTCAACTTTGCCGAGTTCGTTGAGGACATAGTGGGGGAGATAATACACTCCTATGAGGTATACTATGCCATATCTGATGTCAGAATAGACGTAAAGATTGAATTCCTTGACATAAACATGGCGGTGCCATGTGGACTGGTGATTTGTGAGCTTGTCTCAAATGCCGTGAAATATGCCTTCCCTGATGAATTCAAGGGTACAATCTCTGTCTTATTCAGGGAGACGGATGGCAAATATGTCCTGACGATTGGCGACAATGGGGTAGGTATGCCTAACGGGATTGATAACGTGTTGAATAAATCGTTTGGATTAATCCTGGTGCATGACTTGGTGACAAGAAAACTGAAAGGGAAAATAGATGTAAACAGGACTGTCGGAACAGTATACATAATAACTTGGGAGAAAATATAAATTTGCTTACAGATGGCGATATACTGATAGTTGACAGTGGCAACAAGATAGCGACTGCCGTTAAGGAGTCGCTTGTCTGTGGTTATACCAATATCTGCACTGTGAGTTCGTTGGCAGAGGCATTGCAGATATTGGAAACAAGGAAAATAGACGTTGTACTTACGGATATAGGGACAATCTCTGCGGAGGGTCAGGGATTAATCGGTGAAGTCTTAAGGGTTCAACCCAATGCACGTTGTATGGTAGTCAGCGGATATGACGATGCAATGACGGTCTTGGCCACGCTCATGGAAGCCCCCGGAAGGGTCAGGCAAGAGCTGCACTTTACCTCGGCCATCACAAGGGTTACGCAATCTTTGTTGAACCCTAACCTGACATTTTATGATATAGCAAAGACAGTCGAAAGAGAAAGCCTGATCCTCACGGAAAGCACACACTGCATAGTATCAATTATAGATGAGGCTACCGGAGATAACTTTGCCATCACCTTGACCGACATGATGGATAAAACATGTAGAATAGCACGGGAAAAGCAGCAGACAATATTTCCTAAGGGCGCTCAGGGGTACAATGCTCTATGGGGGTACTCCTTGAACACAAAAGAAGGGTTTTATACGAATGCCCCACAAAGTCACTCTGCCTTTAAGAACTGTGCCCCGGAAGGCCACATCCATATAAAGAGATTCCTATCTGTTCCGGCAGTGAGCAAGGATAGGTTGGCAGGACAGATAGCCCTTGCCAATTCAACCAGAGATTACACCGACAACGACCTGAAAATGATAACCCAACTGGCAGCCGTATACGCCGTTGCCATAGAACGTAAACACATCGAAGAACAGCAAGAGGAACTGAAAAACCACGTGCTCATATATGCCGACCACCTTGAAGACCTTGTCCATGAGCGTACCCAAAAACTGAGCATCGCCAACGAACAACTCACACAAGAGATAAATAGACGTGAAATGATAGAGCAGGAGATCACCACGGCGCTCAAAGACAAGACCATGCTTCTGAAGGAAATCCATCACAGGGTAAAAAACAACCTCCAGATTATCTCCAGCCTGCTGAGTCTGCAGGCAGAGAGTATCACCGACAAAAAACTCCTCGGCATCTTTCAGGACAGCCTCAATCGCATTAAGTCAATGGCCCTGATCCACGAACACCTGTATAAGTCCACGGATATGTCCAAGCTCGATTTCTCCGAGTACATAGAGGACATGACACGTGATATACTCTTCTCCTATGGCAATTATACCTCCGGGATCCCGCAACTCAGGTTAAATATAACTGTTGACTATCTTGATACCGACATAGCGATTCCCTGTGGTCTGGTTATATGTGAACTTGTGTCCAACTCTATGAAGTACGCATTTACCAACAACCAGAAGGGTGAAATCAGTATAAGCTTCAGCCGTAACATAGAGCAGCCTGCAACGGTAAAGAACCAGGAGTATTCCGGAGTAGAAAGGAGAACGGAAGGTGTCTTCGAGCTTGTCGTCAGTGACAATGGCGTAGGATTACCTGAGAACGTTGACGGAAAGGGCGCAAGATCACTGGGACTGATGTTGGTGCGTGACCTGATAACCAGAAAACTGAAGGGATCAATAGAGATAGACAAAACCAATGGTACGACGTTTAAAATGGTATGGGGCAAACGCTAGTCAAGACATAACACACCTGTAAGTGTCTCCAGGGTGGTACGGTCTATCTTTTCGATAAACGGCACGGTTGCAATGACATCCAGGGGACTTAGTTGCTTTATGACGTCGGGGTTTGTCGTGTTTGCGACCTTGCCATCGGGACAGACGTTGTGATTAATAATCACTCCGGCTGTTTCGATCCCGCGACTGCGCAACAGCTCAACAGACAACATGGTATGATTGATCGACCCAAGTCCTGCCGATGTGACAAGTATGGCGGGCAGGGCCAGTTCCTTTATCATGTCGCAGACGAAATAGTCTTGTGTTATGGGTACCATCAATCCGCCAATGCCCTCTACGACCACGGCGTCAAAGGTGCTCAACTCTTGAAAACGCCGTCTTATCAGGTCCAGATCGACCGCCTTACCGCTAATGGCAGCAGCCACCATCGGGGCCAGGGGCAGGGTATATCGCACCGGTGTGATACGGTCTATATCAAGGTCGAGGTTGAGGGTGGTCTTGAGAAACATCCCGTCCCCCGGGACGAGTCTGCCGTTTTCCAGCGTACAGCCGGTTTCTATGGGCTTCATCGCGGCGACCCTTAGACCTCGTTGCTGTAACGCAAGTGCCACAAGGGCTGTAACGATGGTCTTGCCAACGCCCGTGTCCGTGGCTGTGACAAAGAATCCCCTCACAGTGTCATCCTAATTCGGCGTAAAAAAAGGAAGAAAAAAAGGGGGCGGCTTCGCTTCTTTGTCGCTCCAGGAGGGGGCGCTGCCCCCTTGACCCCTTCAAGGTTTTCAATAGCTACTCAGACGCATTTTTCTGTTGGTTTACATGGAGAGCGAATTCCCTGCCAAAGGCTATGCAATCTTCAATTGCTCTCTTATCAGGATTCCATAATACCTTCATTCCATTGTTAACAATCGTGAACCCACCCTCTTTTAGCCTGTCTGTTATCATCTTTACCGACTCGCCACTCCATCCATATGCCCCGAATGCAGAGGCTTTCTTATTTTTGAAAGCCAAACCCCTTATTTCTTCCAAGATGCCTGCTATAGATGAAAGTATGCCTTTATTGACTGTGGGAGAACCAACCAAGATCGCCTTTGATTTGAAAACTTCAGTGATAATATCATTCTTATCCGATCGTGACACATTATACAACTTTGTAACAACATTTTTGTCCTCCTCTGCAATGCCTTGGGAAATCGCCTCGGCTATCATTGTGGTACCACCCCACATCGTGTCGTATAATATAGTGATTTGGTTTTCTTGATAATCAGCCGCCCACTCCGCATATTTAGTCACAATTTGTAGTGGATTGTCACGCCATATGACGCCGTGACTGGTACATATCATGTCAAGTGGCAGATTCAGACTAACGAATTCATTGATCTTCTTAGCCACTAAGGCGCTAAACGGCGTGAGGATATTCGCATAGTATTTTATACACTCCTGATACAACTCACTACTGTCAACCAGATCGTTAAACATCTGATTCGTAGCATAATGTTGTCCAAAGGCATCATTGCTGAACAGGATATTATCACCTGTTAAATAAACGAACATGCTATCAGGCCAGTGAAGCATCGGAGCCTCAATAAAGATAAGTTCCTTTGTACCTATGTTAAGTCGATCACCTGTCTTGACGATCTTGAAGTTCCAGTCCTGATGATAATTCCCTTTAAGAGATTTAACAGCATTGGCAGTACAGTAAATAGGGGTGTTGGGGATCAGGTTCATAAGTTCAGGCAATGCACCGCTGTGGTCGCACTCGGCATGATTTGCAATAATATAGTCGATGCTAGTTAAATCTACCTCTTTTTGAAGATTATGCACGAATTCCTTGGCAAAGGGTGTCCAGACCGTTTCTATCAGAACAGTTTTCTCATCAACCACCAAGTATGAATTGTAAGTAGACCCCCTGTGCGTCGAGTACTCTTCCCCGTGAAACTTACGTAATTCCCAATCTACCTTACCCAACCACTTTATATTTTGCTTAACAGTAACTCCCATAATAATCTCCTTATGTCTTTGCACTTTTCAGTTTTAAAATAAACTCATATTCAATTGTATCACATGGATACAATTGTTGTCAATTGAGTTAAATGCAACAAACGTGGCATTTTTACGGGGTCAAGGGGACTGACCCCCCTTGCGGGGGGTTCTGAAGGGGGCCAGGAGCGCATTGAGCCGGGGGGCGCTGCCCCCTCCTGGAGCGACAAGAAGCGGAGCCGCCCCTTTCTTTCTTTAAGTATTGCATGCAATCGAAACGCTCTATATATCAAAATTCAGTTTTATCGCATACAAAAAAAAGTGGCTTAAAAAAGGTTATCTGTGCAATAATAGAGAAGTGGTTGCATAAACAAATGGAAGAAAGACATGTGCCAGACAAACAGGAAATCTGCCAACCAGGCAGCCCCTGTGGGACAGGTGGGACAGCTTCACCTATTGATTTCTTTAAGGTATCGGTACGGGGAATCTTTAAAAATGCCCTGATAAGCGGTGCAGTGTTTTTTCTTACGGCGGTTGCCATTCACCATCTTGCCATAAAGCCGCAGGGCACATATCCGCTGGTTAAGGCAACAGAGTCGGCAGCGCTGTTGCTATTTTATTGTTTTACGGGGGCTTTTATGGGGATGGCGTGGGGGTTTATAGCCACCCTTGATACTACTGCGGGGGGACTGCACAGGAGGGTCAGGGATGTCATCGGGCCTATGATTACGGAGATTATCGAAAGCCTGCCTCTGGCGGACAGACCTATCTCCATAGATGTCTTCACCACCGTGGTAGATAAGGTCGTGGAGAGGTTCTCACGCAAGACAGAGGGTGGTTTCAGAATTCTCCCGCCTGTTATAATACTGTCCAGGTTTTTCATCAGGACGATCATGCAATACATCCGGGATTCTCTCATCAGGGAGTTCATAGCAACACTCAAGGACAGGGGGCAGGAGCACTTGACGATTGCCAACGTAGAGGGATTCATAAGAAACAAAATCGTTGACATCGTGGTTGATGCGTTTCGTTGCAGGCTCAATACGATGCGATACGTTATTTGCACGATGGCTCTGGCATTGTTGTTGGGGCCGTTTGTCCTGATTCTGCTGCTTTAAGGGCAATGAGATGAAGGCTTACGCAGAGATTAAAGATGGCAATATTAACAAGTGTCTGACCCTTTTAAGAAAGATCAGGCTGTTTTCGTCTCTGACCGAAGATGAATTACTCAAGGTAATCGACAAGATAAATATCCGGCGTTTTAAAAAGGGTCAAACGGTCATTGAACAAGACGACGCCAATAACTTCATGTACGTGGTTATTGAAGGGTCGGTGAAGGTTATTCAGTTTACCGAGGATGGCAAGGAGATCGTGTTGGCTGCACGTCAGGCCGGGGAGTATTTTGGCGAATTGTCCCTGCTCGATGGCAAGACCACATCGGCCACGGTATCGGCCACCAGTGACTGTGTTGTGGCCATCATATCCAAAGAGACCTTTACTGTGCTGCTATACTCAAGCACAAAGATCATCGATAATCTGTTGCAGACGTTGTGCATGAGGCTGCGAGGGACAATAGAGACAATTCAGATGCTCAACCACCATAACGCCTGTCAACGCCTCAGGTTGTTCTTTGAACAGCTCTCAAAAACATGCGGCCAAAAAACAGACAAGGGAATCATCATCAGCAATAGACTCACACAGCAAGAAATAGCAGACAGCATAGGCCTGGCACGTCAGACCGTTACCGAACTCATGAACGATTGGAAGAGAAAAGAGGAAATCGTAATCCTCAAAGGGAAATCGATACTACTGACGCACAAGTTCATAGAGGAGTTTTTGTATAAGGGCTGAAGCTGTAACAAGCAGGAAGGGGTCAAGGGGGCTGGCCCCCTTGCAGGGGAGGTCTGAGGAGGGGGCGGAGCCGCCCTCCTTCTTTCTTTTCTTAGGGGTGAACTATTGTTATACATGTTTATGCTCTCTTACTTAGTTACGGGGGTGTCTGTTACTGTGGTGGTTGACCGGTCTTTATGGTTTCTCCTGGCTGTGGTATTTTTTCTGTTTTAGGTGTTTCTTCAGGTTTAGGTGTTGCTTCGGGCTGTGATTTGTCTTCGTATGTTTTGATGCTTTTTTGCAGGCCGGTTAGTTTGCCTTTAAAGTCCTCGGTCATCTTGACTGCATCGTCTATGGACTTAACTACGCGGGGGGTTATAATAACAATCAGCTCCGTTTTTTTGACGGTATTCTTGTGATATCCAAATAAATAGCCCAATATGGGTATGTCGCTTAACAGTGGGATGCCCTTGCCGGTGTTATCGGTGCTCTCCTGTATCATGCCACCCATGACAATGCTCTTACCGTCCTGGACTATCATGTTTGTGGAGATGTTACGGGTTGAGATCGTGGGAGAATCGATATTGCTTGAGGAGGCGCCTACGTCTGAGACCTCCTGTGTCACCTCAAGGTTTACCAGACCGCTGTCGTTGATGTGTGGTTTGACCTTGAGAATTACGCCGGTGTCCTTGTACTGGATGGTTCGCTGGATGTTGGTGGTGCCGCTTACGTTTGTTTCCGATGTGGCAATTGCCACCTGATTACCCACCTGAATCTTGGCCTCCTTGTTATCGGCAACCAGTATGTGCGGGGATGAGAGGATGTTCACCGTCGATTTGGATGACAGCATCTGCAACAACCCCTGGACGGCCTGATTGGCATTGAGCGCCGCAAAGGTAAAGGCATTTGTGGACATGGGCTTGGCCGGATCAAACGACAATATATTGGTGCCATATGAGGCCGTCCACGAGTCGAGGTTCTTGTCCTTACCGCCAAAGGAGCTGTTTAAGTACCACTCGACCCCAAACTCCAGGCCCTTGTTAAGCTGCACCTCAATGATCATGGCCTCGATCAGCACCTGACGCGGGACGATGTCTATCTTTTTAATCAGGTCCTCAATGAACATGTAATCCTTTGGCAGGGCCAGTATTATCAGCGAGTTGGTCTTTTCGTCGTAGAATATCCTGGTTTCGTGGGAGACAAATGATGACGCAGATGCGGTGATGGCCTTGGCCTTGGCAGTTGTGGTGGATGTTGTAGTTGTGGATGTTTTCTGACCAAAACCACCAGGACTTGGGGCCGGCGTTGCGGCAGGAGTGGGCGTAGAGCTGGTGCCGGTCTTTTTTGATGACCCGCCGCTGTCAGAGAGTATCTGACCCAGTATCTCCACCACGTGATTTGCGTCGCTGTTTTGCAGCGGATAGACGTAGACCTTCGGCCTCGATCCCTCAAAGACCGTGTCTATTACGCTGACCCATTTCCTGAAATGGTGAATGTACTCATCGTTGGGTGCAATTACAAGGATCGCATTTAGTCTTTCAATTGTCAGGTACTTTATCTTGAGACCTTCCTTGCTGGGGGCGCTCAACAGCGGGAATGCCGATTTAAGCTCCTCCAGGGCATCCTTTATGTTGAGATTCTTAAAGACAAACATCTCCACCTTTACCTCCCTGAAGACGTCGTCGTCAAATATCTCCACAATCTGCAGCAGACGCTTCATGTTCTCATCCGTGTCCGATATCACAATGACGTTTCTGCCGGCAACTTCTGCTATGGTGGCACCGTTTGACAGAAACGGCGTCAGGATGTCTTTCATCTCCTTGGAGCCTACAAAGTTCAACGGCACTATCTGTATCAAAGACAGACCCATGATATTAACATCCTTGGAATTCCTGCCAAAGTTCACCGGTACAGGTTCCTTGCTTATATCGGACAGAGGTATTATCCTGTAAAGTCCCTTCTCCTGCATCACGCTGACCCCGTTGAGTCTGAACACGGTAGATACAATCGGCAACAGGTCCTGCCCTGCCACCGGGGCTGTGGTCTTAAACGTTATCCGTCCCTTTACGCGAGGGTCTATGAGGTAGTTGACCTTCATGATTTCGCCAAAGACCGTGTGTACTATCTCAAAGATATCGGCGTCGTCAAAGAACAGACTGATGTTGTTCTGCAACGGCGGCATATGAGGTGGCGGTGTGGGTGGTGTCTGCGTTATAGGCGGCGCAGGTATCGTCAGAGGCATGGGTGGTGGTGGTGGCAGCACCGGTGCTTTTGTTGGCACAGGAGCAGGGGTTGGCTGCCTGGGAGTTGTTGGGGGTACGTTCTGCGACGGGGTTTTGTTGTCGGCAGCGGGTACTTGCTGCTTGTGAGGAACTGTCGCTGTCGGGTTCTGTGACGGGGTCTTGTTGTCTACCGTTGCCTTGCCCTGTGGTATCGGTGGCATAATTGCCTCGGGTTTAAACCCGAGTGGTTCAACGGCTACTGCTGCCGTTACCGTCAACAGGACAATCACCAGCAGTCTCAACACTGTCGTTGTGCTCATTACAAATCTCTTCATGTCTATCTTAAACAACCCTATTAGGATAAACTATGTCGGTAAAAATTAGCAATAGCAAAATAAATAATTGGAAAACGGCTGTAACTGTCATTCATGCTAAAGCAGGAATCCATGTCTTTACCGTGAAAATCTTATTGAGTTAAGACACAAAACTCCCCCTCACCGTCCATGACAGTTTTTTTTGCGATGATTCTATGTCTTATTCCTTACATATCCAAATTTCT
>NZ_JABXWD010000250.1 GCF_019173545.1 Candidatus Magnetobacterium casense
ATGTCTTTCTCCTTTCTGCATGTGTTATTACATACAAATATTATTACACATAAACCACTTTTTTTCAATACTTTATACATCGTCCACGCTTGTTTGGAGTGCTACCGATACCTGTCTCTCTCCTATAAGCCTCCACTGCGTCAACTTAAACGATCTCAAGAGTATCTTGTCATTGTCGCTATTTGCTGAAAGCCCTATCATCTTGTAGAAGATATCGCTGTTCATCGAAAGCGCCAGGATTTCATTCTTGTCACCAAGTCTTACAGCCTCCAGGTATTTCTCTGCAAGTTCCTCCGGCGTCTCCTTGAGCAACTCAGAAATTACCGTCAAGGTGGTTACAACTATAACAATGATAACTACCAACTTGCTGTTTCTTCTAAACATCAAATATCCTCTTAAGTGTGTATCCAAACATTTAAATACCCAGGATGCTCTTGATCCCTCTTATTGGCACGATCACCATATCGAGACGATTATTTAGCTCATATCCGACCTCATATACGGCCTTGTCAAGGAGGTATATCCTCATCAGGGTCTTTATTTCGGCCTGATCGAAGGAGAGTTGAGGGGATTTTTTGATCGCCTCCAGGTAAGAGTTGATAAATATCCCGCTGACGCAGATATACCACATGTGCGCATAGTCCTTTAGTTCATCAATGTCCCACGCTGAGAACACATCGGTTTTCAACAGCGTGGAGTAAGAGGCGTATGAGAAGGAGCGTATCATGCCGGCGAGGTCCTTTAGCGGGGAGCGTTTTAATCTGCGCTCGTTGATGGATTTTGAGGGTTCGCCTTCAAAGTCGGTCACGATGATGTCATTACCGGTGTACAGGAGCTGCCCAAGGTGGTAGTCGCCGTGGATTCTGATCTTTACGGAGGATATCTTGATATCGACGAATGTGTTAAACACCCCTATGATATCTTTTTCACGCTCAATCAGTTCATCTGCCTCTTGCCTGAACTCGTAGGGGATTCTCCCGATGTTCTTTTTTAATAGCTCAAACACCCGTTTTGTCATATTGTGCATCGATTGAAACAACGAGCGTTGATACAAGGACGTAAAGGCTTCGGGGGCAAAGTCATCAGGGTTTGTCTCGTTACAGAGCGCCATGTGCATGTTGGCTGTTTTCTTGCCGATCAGGTCTGCGGCCTCTATGTACTTGATCCCGATGAACTCAGATAATGTGGCGGACAACTTCTCACCGGTTACGGACAGGAAGTCCTTGAGAAAACCTTTGGCGACGGTCAATTCCCTGGTGGCATCTTCCTTGGCCGACAGTATCTTTTCATAGTACATCCTTAGAAAGTCCAGGGTAAAGACCCAGGCATTGCCCTGGTTTGGCATAAAGACCTGCAGATGCCCCAGGTGATAGGAGTGCCCTGAAGACCTGTCCTTGTACTCAAGAAATCCCCTGAAGTGAGGGATGCTTACGGATGACGATTTATTTGAGATATCGTTGTCCGTCAGGAGTTTTGTCAACTCTATGTCGGGGTTTATCCCCTCCTCGATCCGTCTGTAGAGCTTCAGGAACAGCTTGTCTTCATATAGGATTGCAGTATTGCTTTGGTCCGTCTTTGACACCTGGGATGACTTTATGGCGTCGTAGACATCACCGGAGTCCCTGTGACGTTTCTCAAGGGAGTCGCCGGGTTCACCATCTTTGCCATGTAGGCGTCTTCTCTGGCGTTTTTCAAAAAAGCCACCGAGTTCACCATTTTTGCAATTCAGGCGTCTTCTCTTTAATATAAACGAAAGGAGGCTCATTCTAAAGTCCTCGTTATAGCTTGCGTCATACAACACACCCTCGTATAATCCGAGCTTTACATTTGCTATTACCGAAAACGGGTATTGTTGACGCACGTGTGTTGCACTCTCCCCCATTGCCACGGCAACCGGCAGCACATAGGTATCCGGTAAGCCTTCGGTGTAAAAGACATTAAGCAGGATTATATAACCGGGCTGTGTCGAGCCATAGAAATGGATATCTTCGATTATCTCCGTATATTGAACATTGCGTGCCTTGGCGGCAAACCACCTGTTTTTGACCAGATAGGATGGCAATATCTCTTTTTCGATCTGCCCCTTGAGTTTGCCGGTAAACATCTCATCTGCTTTAGAGTTCAATTCTATTGTATGTATCTCTCTTAGATGTTCTTCGATGGCCATTTTGTGTTCTTTTTTCAGGTGAAACAAGAAGTAATCATACGGTGAGAGGGTGAACAGATAAGGGGTCTCTTTGATCATCACAAACTCATTGTCACTGATTATCTCTTTTGGTATTAAACCGGCATACTGTCTCATATCCAGCTCAACCGACTGTGAAAACCGTGACAGATTAACAACAACCAGGAGCGTCTCATCCTCATACTGTCTGATAAAGGATAGCACCTTTGGGTTTTCCGATCTTATGAATTTGATATTGCCACGGCTTAAGGACTTGAACTTCTTGCGAACAGAGATTATCCGCTTCATCCACCACAGCAGGGATGATATGTTTCGTTCCTGGGTATCGACGTTGACCACCTCATAGTGATACTCGGGGTCCACGATCACGGGCAGGTAGAGTTTCTGTGGATTGACGTTAGAGAATCCCGCATTTCTTTGTGCGCTCCACTGCATGGGCGTTCTGACGCCATCCCTGTCGCCCAGGTAATAATTATCCCCCATACCGATCTCATCGCCATAATAGATCACCGGGGTGCCGGGAAAGGTCATAAGCAGGATGTTCATCAGCTCTATCTTGCGTCTGTTGTTTGCCATCAGGGGGGCGAGGCGTCTGCGGATACCTACGTTTATCCTCATCTCCTTGTCCCTTGCGTAGACCCTGTACATATAGTCCCTCTCCTCGTCCGTTACCATTTCAAGGGTCAATTCGTCGTGGTTTCTCAGAAACATCACCCACTGACATGCAGGCGGGATTGCGGGGGTTTGCTCCATGATATCCACCAGGGGGTAGCGGTCCTCAATCTGTATGGCCATAAACATCCGCGGCATCACGGGAAAGTGGAAGGCCATGTGGCAGGCATCTCCGTCACCAAAGTACTTAACGGCGTCCTCCATCCACTGGTTTGCCTCGGCAAGCAGCATCTTGCCCTTGTGCTTTTTATCTATGTGGCTTCTTATCTTTTTTATGAGATCGTATGTCTCGGGGAGGTTTTCGCAGCCGGTACCCTCGCGCTGGTAGAGATAGGGGACGGCGTCCAGACGCAGGCCATCCACGCCCATGTCAAACCAGTAGTCGAGCACCTTGAGCATGGCCTTGCGGACATCAGGGTTGTCATAGTTAAGATCAGGTTGATGTGAGTAGAATCGGTGCCAGTAATATGCCCGTGCAACGGAGTCCCATGTCCAGTTAGATGCCTCAAAGTCCTTAAAGATTATCCGTGCCTCTTTGTACCTATCCTGGCTGTCGCTCCACACATAGAAGTCCCTCTTTGAGGAGCCGGGCCTTGCCCGCCGGGACTCCTGAAACCACGGGTGTTTGTCCGAGGTGTGGTTTAACACCAGCTCCGTAATGACCCTGATCCCCCTCTTGTGGGCCTCGGCAAGGAACTTCTTAAACTCGCGCAGGGTTCCGTAATTTGGGTGTATATTAAAGTAATCCGCTATGTCATAGCCGTCATCTCTTAGCGGAGACGCATAAAATGGAAGCAGCCATATAGCGGTGACCCCCAGGCGTTCAATGTAGTCCAGCTTTTCAATCAAGCCATTGAAATCTCCTATGCCATCCCCTACGCCGTCGTAAAAGGCCTTGATATGCAACTCATATATTATCGCATCCTTATACCATAACGGATCGCTGCTTAGTAAAATGCTCCTGCTTGCCATAAACACCCCTTAGTATCTGCAAAATTCGGTAGTAATCCCTTCAAACGTGGTAACATTAGCTGCCGCATAATAACAATGCCATATTATGAGATATAGCAATGGCTCACAATCAACCATGGTTGATTGTGATGGTACCATCATTACAGTATACCATTTTTAGGTTCTCTTTTACAATCGATTGTATCGCCCCATAAACCTATTTACACTCACCAAACCACCACCAACCCCGCGAATTTCCTTGACTTATCCCCTCACGAGCTGGTATAGGTCCACTCAGACTAGTGCACAAACTATTACACATTTTGAGCAAAAATTACCAACACCGTTACCATGTTATGGCGATATTTATAAGGAAACTCAACACTTTACGCTTACCCCTCTCCCTGGGAGGTTCAAATCCCTGCACCGCCATTGTTTATGCCTTAAACCAGCCTAAATCAAGGCTCTCGCCTCCCACCAAATCCCAGGAACTCCGGTGGTCCATAAACTGGTCCACATTTTGTAAGTCCGACTCGCCCAGCATCATCTCCAAATACCCCCTTCGGTGCCCCTGATGAAAAACCTCACCTCATACAAGGGCTGCTACTATCTGCGGGTAAGAGTTCCTGTACGGCTGCAAAAATATATAGGATATAAATTCCTGAGAAAATCCCTTGGTACCAAAAATGTAAAGCTCGCTAAGATAGCATGTAAGGCTTTAACAGTAAAAATTGAAGAACTGTTTATTTTTACAAGAATTATGAACGATACACAGATAAAAGGGATGGTAAAGGAGTTTTTTAAGAACTACCTCGATAGAACTGAGGCTTATCGCAGTCAGTACGGGGAAATATCCCCTGATGTAGTAAAGCACTTGGCTGATTTTAAAGGATACTTCGCTGATAAACATTCATGAATAGGAGCCATATTCACCCCCGCACATGAAAATGTATTTCACGGTAAAAGATTTAGAGGCTCTTTTTAACTCCCCTGTATATAGAGCAAGAGAGAATGTGGATGTATACCCAGAGAGGTGGTGGATACCTCTGATAGCCTTATTTTCTGGAATGAGGCTGTCAGAGATTGCCCAGTTGCATAAACTTGGGTTTTGGGCGAGTAGGCACACACGGAGAGATGTGCATAGTATTCATGCGGGTTTGCAGACAAAAAGAGGTAAAAAAGTTCAAAGCTCGTAGATATATTCACCCCAAAATAAGCCTTGACATTACAATGTAGTATATGCTATATTGGTAGATATGTACTTGAGAACGACAACTCGGAAAAATACGGATGGTTCG
>NZ_JABXWD010000251.1 GCF_019173545.1 Candidatus Magnetobacterium casense
GTACCACAATCAACCGTGGTTGCAAGGATTTAAGCCACTTTTATACCTGTGTAATATGGCATTGTTGCTATGCGTGAGCAACGTGACCACGTTTGAATGGAGTGCTACCACTTTCTCTTCTATTGTCATATAGCTACTTTAAACATAGTTAAGGTTAAAAAAATACAGTCCCTATGCCAGTGGTGCGGTAATAACCCTGTTGCGGCCTGTTTTTTTTGCCTCATAGAGGGCGCCGTCGGCTTTTTCCAGGAGTACGGTTGGTGAATATATGTCCGCTTGCATCTGGGCAACTCCCAGGCTGATAGTAACTCTTACTATTTGGTTGTTGAAGTTGCTTTCAAGCTCCATGACGGACTTCCTCAGTCTTTCTGCCACCGTGTGGGCACCCTCAAGCTCGGTCTCCACCAGCACGCAACAGAACTCCTCCCCCCCCATAACGCGCTATCACGTCTATCTCCCTCAACTGGGACAGACACATGGAAGCCGTGGCCTTCAGGATGAGGTCGCCACAGGTATGTCCATAGGTGTCGTTGACCTTTTTGAAGAAGTCTATGTCAAACATTATCAAGCTGAAGGGTTTTGATGTCCTCATGTATCGTGAGAACTCTTCGCTGAGGCGGGTTTCAAGATATCTGCGATTATATGTACCGGTGAGGGGGTCGGTGATGTTTAGTTCCAGCAACGTTTGTTCGTGTGCCACCTGTGCCGTTACATCCTGCACGGTGATGAAGATGTATACGGTGCCGTCCTGTTCATTGCGCAGTGCCCCCATGATGCAATTTTGCCGCATATGGTCGTAGTTTACGCTAAAGGACCCCACCGGTTTAAACGGAAACAGATACTTATACGGCTTGTGTCCAAAAAAAACATTGTTGCCCAGCATGATTACAGATTTCAGGTTCCTGAGAAATCTGGTCGTATTCAGATGGGGATAGAGGTCAAAGACAGACGTCCCCACTGCCTCGCTTGAGCTTAACTCGCTGTGCAACTGCATCCAGCGGTTCCAGTGAACGACCTTAAAGTCGCTGTCAAGGATGACAAGTCCGATGTTTACTACGTCAAAGATGGCCGAAAAATTCATTTGTATGCTATTGTACTATTTTATACCCCCATTTTTCAATTGCTGATGCACGGAGGTATAAAGATTAGGAAAAAATATTTTTGCTTGCCATATTTTTCTGATGTTATGTATTATAATATTACGTATGATAAAGAAGGTTAGAGTAGAGGACTTGAAGCCGGGGATATATATATCCGATCTGAACTGTAGCTGGATAATGCACCCTTTTTTGGCCAATAAGTTTAAACTCAAGGCTGAGAGTCAGATTCAGAAGATTATCGGTCTTGGGATTGCCGAGGTCTATATAGACACCGAAAAGGGTTTAGACGTTGAGCAGGCCGTAACAAAGCAGGAGATACAGGAGAGCATCCAGAAGGAGTTTAAGGAGGTCATTGACACCAAGCAACACTCCCAACAGAACCATGTCTCTACCGCAGAAGAAGCCAAGACGGCCACGCTGGTGATCAAAGAGGCAAAAAAGATAGTGTCAACCATCATGGACGACGCACGTATGGGCAAGCAGGTCAAGATGGAGCGGATTGCCCCTGTGGTCGATAAGATGATAGACTCGGTGTTTCGCAATCAGGATGCACTTGTAAGCCTTGGCAGGCTAAAGAACGTCGATGAGTATACGTTTATGCACTCGGTCAGTGTAGCGGCTATGATGATATCCTTTTGCAGGGAGATTAATTTGCCTCGCCCCGAAATAGAGCAGATTGCCAGTGGGGCGATATTGCATGACATCGGAAAGACGAAGGTTCCGCTAACGGTTCTCAATAAACCGGGGAAGTTGACAGAGGATGAGTTTATACAGATAAAGCAGCATGTCACTTACGGGGTCGATATACTGGAAAATATACCTGCAATGTCTGACAGATCCATGTGTGTTGTCGCACAGCATCATGAGCACTACAGCGGCAAGGGCTATCCCAAGGGGCTGAAGGGTGAAGAGATACACAAATACGGGCAGATGATGGCCATAGTTGACGTCTTTGATGCCATAACGTCAAACCGGTGTTATCACAAGGGCATGTCAACCATAGAGGCAATGAGGAAGTTGCTGGAATGGAGCGATTTCAACTTCAATAAAGCCGTTACCCATACTTTCATAAGGTCTATAGGGATATATCCTGTAGGGTCCATGGTTCGGTTAAAAAGCAGCAAACTGGCCGTTGTTATTGACAGAGGATTTGACAACAGCCATTTCGAGCCTATTGTCAAGGTGGTCTATGACATAAATAAATCAAAATACATATTCCCCCCCTTTACACTCGATCTCGCCAAAGACAATACCGCTGATGAGATACAGTGCCACGAGGTGCCTGCCAAGTGGAACCTTGACCCTTCGGTCTTCGATCCGTAAGTGGGAAAACCGTAAATTACCGTTACTGCTGCCGAGTTCCCTTGGGCGTGTGGGACGGCGGAAATAGCTTGTCTCTGATTTCGTAGTAGCGTTTGGCCAGTTTCCATGACATGCTGTTGGAGGCGTTAACGTTAAACTGTTCGATTTCGGCTATTTGGTGTATTAAGGCCATGAAATCGTTTATGATTGTTTTATAGTCCTCACCCGGTAAGTGTTCCATGTTTTCAACAAATGCAAATATCAGCTCCAGGTATGCCAGTACAACCGTAGTCACGGGCAGCTCCGGTCTGGTTTGTTCCTTTTGTGTTTGCAGAAAGAGTCTCAGTGGTCTGATGACCTCCTTGTTGGCCTGGAGTGTTATCAGTAGTTTCATGTGTTCATGCAACTGTTGATTGGCAGTCTCCAAGAGAGCGATCCTTTGTTGCAAGTCATTGTTTTTAGCTATTTCGGAGTCGGCTCGTTTATTGGCCTCAACGGTGACGCACTTGCGTTTGTTGCCAACGAGGCCATAGTTACGGATGACCCCTTCCGTTATTTTGTCCTTGTGTTTGTTAAGCACCCTGAAATATGCGTCGTTTTTTACATCTTCGCCGGCGTGGGTTATCTGCGAGCACTTGTCCCAGTTGTTGTAGTGTGCGGTGGTTTTTTTTATGTGATGAAACGGATGTATTGCGGCCAATCTGATAAGCAGGTCCCAGTCCTCAAACAGCTCAAAGTCCTCATCAAAGAGGCTACCCTCAATGGCGCTCCGCTTAAAGAGCAGACAGTGTATCGGGATATAGTTTTCCAGGAGGAGTGTGTCGTAGTTGAAGTCCTCTGAATAAAATACATATGTGTATGCGTCTGTGAAGTTCTGTTTTTCTATGTTGTACTGCTTGTGTACGATTTCACAGTCTGAGTATGCGGTGTGGAAGTCGCTTCTTTCCAGGAAGGTCACCAACGTATCGAGGTGTTCAGGCATGAGGTCGTCGTCGTCATCGAGGAAGCCGATGTAGTTCCCCGCAGCGTTTGTCAGTCCAACGTTGCCGGCATGGGAGCGCCCGTGGTTTTCCTCCAGCGCAATGTATCTGCACTGACAATCACCGAGGATTAGGCTTATTTCTTCTATGTCTAAGGCACACCCGCCGTCATTGACCAATACAACCTCTATCGGTCTGTACGTTTGCCCGGCAATGCTCTCCAAGGCTTTGAGGAGCATTTTGGGTCGATCCTTTGTCCGTACTATAAGTGAAACCAGAGGTTTTTTATCCATATATATGTTTCAACTGCTGTATTATAGCATATGACAAACATAAATTTTGCTCAGAGTAATACGTTTTTTTCACGACTATGTTACAATACCCTGATGAAAGGGAATCTGCTGAGTTAGCATGGAGTTCGTGCCCAGGTGGATAGCGTGGGAAATCACGCGCAGGTGCAACTTAAAATGCGTCCATTGCCGTTCGTCGTCGGAGGACACGGCACCGGGACATGAGGACTTCACACTTGATGAGGCCCGGCGCATCATTGACGACATCCGTAGTTACACCGACCCGGTAATAGTGCTCTCCGGGGGAGAGCCGCTGCTAAGGGCCGACGTCTACGACATAGCCCGCTATGGGACGTCAAAGGGCTTGCGCATGTGTCTGGCCACAAACGGCTCGCTCGTCTCCGATACGGTCTGTGCCGATATCAAGGCCGCCGGGATCAGGATCGTATCGTTGAGCCTCGATGGCGCAACGGCAGAGGTGCATGACAACTTCAGATGTCAGCAGGGCGCCTTTGATGGCGTAATGAGGGCGGCATGGCTATTCAAACGACACGGAATAGACTTCATTGTCAACTCGTCCTTTACCAAACGCAATCAGGCCGATATCCCCGCCGTTTATAAGCTGGCCAAGGATATTGGCGCCTCGGCCTGGTACATGTTTATGATAGTGCCCACGGGCAGGGGACAAGAGATGATGACCGAACTCATCTCCAAAGAAGACTACGAGGAAATACTCAACTGGCACTACTACATGGAAAAGGACGAAGACACGTTGTTGGTGCGTCCAACGTGCGCCCCCCACTACTACAGGATCGTGTTGCAGAAGGCAAAGAAGGAAGGCCAACGGATGAAACAACGGTCGTTAAAGTTCTCCACGGGCGGTTCCAAGGGCTGCATCGCAGGGCAACTCATATGTCTCATAGACGTTGACGGTAACGTACAGCCATGCAGTTATCTCCAGCAGTATGCGGGCAACATCCGCAGGGAGTCGTTTAAGGATATCTGGGAGGGGTCGGCGTTGTTTAAGGACATGCGAGACTTTAAGAGTTACGAGGGAAGATGCGGCGCCTGCGAGTACATTAAGGTATGTGGGGGCTGCAGGGCCAGGGCCTACACCATACACGGCGATTACATGCAAGAGGAACCATTTTGCAGCCATCAGCCAAGGGGCATGACCGGGTGACTCCTCGTCATAATCCCAGTTCAGACTCTCTCTTTTCTCTAAAATATTTATTGTTTCCATATGGTTTGTCTCCTCTCTGAATTTTATCATGAATGAAAAGTATTGGTAAACATTTATTATCAGAATTTGTGTATCCTCTTTAAAAAGCATGGTAAAATTAATTTCATGGTTTAAAGGCATGGATTCCTGCTTTCGCAGGAATGACAGTTACAGGCTTTTTCCAAGTTTGTCATTCCTG
>NZ_JABXWD010000252.1 GCF_019173545.1 Candidatus Magnetobacterium casense
CCGGTCGATAAGGAGATCATCATAGGCAGGGACCCGGCAAAAGCATCCGTCGTACTACACTCAATAGAGGTATCGCGCTCTCATATGAGTATTGTCTATCAGAGTTCCACGGGGACGTTTATCATCAATGACCTTGACTCCAAAAATGGTGTCTACGTGGCCAGAGCCGGGGAGACGCAGTTCAAAAAGGTTAAGACTACGGTGTTACGCGATGGGGACAGATTTATTGTTGGGCTGCGGGTTGCCGAGTTTGAACTAAAAAAACAGTTGACAGACTCTCAGACAGATAACCGGCAAGGGGATTGAAAACAATTAGATCGGGAGGCATATTCCAATATCATGGTTAAGCTGGTAAAATGTACTAATGGTCATTTCTATGACAAGAGCAAGACGCCTTCTTGCCCTGATTGTGAGCTTATAAAGGGTGTGCTTGAGCCAACGGCCTCTGTCTTTGGCATTGGCGAAACATCCGTAAGCGGGGCAAACGATCCGTTGCGTGTTGAGGAGGCAAGTGAACGTCCTGCACAGCAATGGCTCACTTTTAATCCCACGACAGGATGGCTGATCGTCATAGAAGGCGATTTCAGAGGACAGGACTACTGCCTGAAAACAGGCAAAAACGAAGTCGGACGAAGCAAGGAAAACCACATCAGCATAGAAACCGATAGACTGATGTCGCGCAAACATGCCCTGCTGTTCTATTATCCAAAGTTAAACAGCTTTTTTATAGAGAACCTCTCTCCACAAGGCACCAAGCTCAACGGGCAACCCATAGCAGAAAAAACAAGGCTCAAAGACCTGGACGTTATTGAAATGGGCAGCACAATGTTTTTGCTCAGAACCCTATGCGATGAGGACTTCACATGGAAAGATTTTGGTGAAGACACCACCGGTATACAACAACCCAAAAACCTATAATAGCCGATAACATAAGGAATATGTGACTATAATGCCAACAAACAACCAAACATGAAAGCCAACAAGGCCGTATCGCAACAAAAACCAACTCCCGGCTCAGATGGTATACGCAAGCGACTTTCGGCATACCTCAGACCACAGCTTAAGTACTCACGATGGGTATTGTTGATAGTCCTGTTGTTGTGCTTGAGCCTCTCTGTCCTGGCGAGGTACAACCAGTACCACCAATGGCAAAAGACCCCCGATCTGCACTTCGTCGATGGCAAACCCATGATGACCACGATGGATGCCTTCCTATGGCTGCGTTTTGCACGACAATACAAAACCGACTCCTACAATGACACCGGCCCGGATACTATGAGATTCTACCCCGTGGGGTACAGTAAACCCCCCTTTATCCTGTTGAGCTACCTGTCGGCCAAACTCTCTGTCTTCTTTGACAACATTGAGGACAACGCTACAATAGTAATACCGATATTGGCGAGCCTCTTTATAATACCTTTTTTTGTCTATTTCTTTGAAATAGGTTATCCCGCTGCCGCCGTTGTGGGCAGCCTCGTTGGCACCTTTAACCACATCTATATGGTAAGAACGGCAATAGGACGAGTGGATACGGATAGTCTCAACCTGTTTTTCTTATTCCTGGTGTCATACTTTATCCTGCTCACGTGCAAGGACAACAAGGAGCGCAACCTTTATCTGTACAGTGCCATAGCCGGTGTCTCCATGTTTGTATTTCATACGTGGTATCACCTCAATATGCTTGCGGAGTTCTATGTGTTTGTGCTCGTTGTTTATCTGCTCGTAAACAAAGTTCCCTGGAGAAAAACGCTGAAGGCCGCAGGGATTTTTGTACTCTTCTCCGCAGGCGATGCCGTTGTAAACATCACACGGGCGGTCCTGGCTGAATTGTCAAAGTCCGCTCCGGAGGCTTACGGCGCATACATGCCGGTGATGTTTGTTGTATCCCTGTACCTCTGTGAAATCACAGAAATCGTTGCATCTGTCTTGCCAAGCATGTTTGATTATCTTGCTGCCACTAACGAAAGGATTTTCAAGTTTTCTTTGACCTCCACAAACGTCATCTTCACTGCGCTCTACATTCTCTGCATGATTATGCTTCACAGCAGCGGTTTTGACGTTATCGCTATATGCTTGTTGCTTGTGGTCTGCTGTCTCTACCTTGAGAGATACAATCGTTTGACGTTATTTAAGATAGCCGCTGTATCATCACTTGTCATTTTGTTGCCAACTGTTTTTTATGCTGCAAAGAATATAGCGATTAGTGCTCAAAACTCCTATCTCATGTACTATGTCAAAGAGATTCAGTACAATCTTACAACCGGACTTATGGTCAAGCAGAGTGTGTTTTCAACCGTTGAGGAAATGCAAAAGACACCAGTCGATGTTCTCCTGTCGTTTATATTTACAAAATCCAGATTAAGTATTATAGGTCTTATATTTTTTGGCGTATTCAGCATTTATCACATAAAGAGGCTAATCCCTCTGCTGCCGATTGTTATTATGGGCCTGTTGACGTTTAACGGATCAAACCGATACGTGATGAATCTCGCACCACTTGTCGGCATAGGATATGGCTACGTGATAGCCATAATTGTTAAGTTAATCATGGATTCACTTAACACAAGGGACATAGTAAAGGAACTGGCAGTCTATGGTATTTCGTTGCTTTTTTTTCTCTCCGTGTTCAATCAAACGGCATACTCCTATGTGCCGCAACCCTCAGTGCCAACTGACATCTACAGGGCAATGTCTCAACTCAAGGGCAAGTTGCCCCAGGACTCCGTAATACTGACCTGGTGGGACTTAGGCTATGCTATCGTTGATACAACCGGTTATGTCACATTTCATGACGGCGGCACACAAAACACCAGCAACACAACCTATATTGCCCGTGCTCTCACCTCCGGCAGTCAATACGAACTGTATAACATAGCCGGCATGCTCTGTGCCAACGGCTCCACGGTCTCCGAGGATATCATAAAAAAAGACCTGGCCCTTAACTCTGTCATCGACAACGTCAAGGTTGATAACATCTACCTCATGTACACAAGAGACCTGTTAGGGAAATTCCAGGCGATATACTATCTCAGGGGTGCTATCCCAAGCAAACACGCCAATCAGAACGCCCCAATGGCAGTCCCCTTATCCTGTCAATCCCTTGATGGCGGGGTTTTATCCTGCAACTCCGACACCATAGACCTCAACACGGGCCTCATAAACAACTCCACCGGCATTGCAAAGGCAGTTTTTGCAGAACACGGCAAGGTAACCAAACAAATCGACTACAAAAACCAATCAGATATATTCCTGGAGCTGATTGTAGAAAAAGACAGGATTTCGGAAATCTATGTGATGAAGGATGCCTTATTTTACTCGAACTTCAATCAGATGTTTATCCTGGGCAATTACGACAGCGCTATCTACGAGGAGACGCTTAATGCCTTCCCTGCAATGCGGGTATTTAAGCTGCGTCATCACCCTCTGGCCGTGGCAAGTGGCAGTCTCACGCAGACGAAGTAGCTGTCCTGTCGCTGTCTGGTGCGCATATCTGCCCTGTACCTGTGAAGTATCCTGAGAGTGATCTCTTTTCCCAGCCCGGTGCCCTTGTACGCCGATGGTGCAATGTCGTTTCTGATGTACAGACACACGTGCCTGTTTACCACACGCAGTCTGATACTGATCGTTGTGACGGAGTACCGTATGGCGTTGTCTATGAGGTTGTAGAGGATATCTTCAAGGTCGTTATATGCCATGAGGGTGCTGACACTGTGCAGATCAAGTGTGAGGTGTCTGGCACTTAGCTCCGGTGCAAAGCAGTACACCATCTTGTCAATGACCTCTGCAACGTTGACGACTTCGCTGATATTTACGTAGTCCGTAGCGCTCATCTTCAGTGTCCGTTTCACGTCTGCCTCTATCCTCGTGCATGTCTGTTCTATCCTGTCAATGCAATCGTTGTCGGCAGGGCTGGTCTTTAGTATCTCTACGTTTAGCTTGAGGGTTGACAGGAAGTTGCCTATCTTGTGGTTAAACGACAACAGCAGCAGGTCCAGAAATCGCTCCTTACCCTCTATATCCCTGACAAACCGTGCAACGCTCACATACGTAAACAGCACCAGCGACAAAAACAACGCACTCTCCAGGCCAAAGACAATAATGCCAAAGCTGTTCAACCTCTGTCGTATATATGGTCGTCTGATATAGTAGTACCGTCCCTCCTGCATCCCCTCAACTGCCACAAGGTCACTGCGGTTGAGCGGTTGGTGACTGACAACGATGAAATCCAATGGGTGTGCCCTTCGCTCAGACTCACTCATCTTTGCATAGGGGGCCACTGCATCTGCAATCACCTCCGCCATGTTGTTTTCAAAGTACGATACAATCGCTATGTTAAAGACAAACAACCAAAAAACACCGATCACTATAAAGAGGATTATAACCCTTGTACCGACATGCATATGAATCAAAAAAAATCGCCTGCTTTCCAACCGGATGGAAGGCCTGCTCGTAGTCGGGCGTTACCTGTGGTGTTACCAATCAACGACGCGAAATCCTAACGGTGGACAATGTTTCCGTCATCTTTGTAAGCATCCACAAACTTCCTTGCATAGACAACACAGTATATGCTAACATTACAGGATGATTTTACGCAATCGTTAAATAAAAAATGCAGGCTACACACACCATAGACAATCTCGCCGAGGTTTCGGACATTGTCTCGCGTCTGCGTGACAACCTCAACAGCGTTATCACGGAGCAGGCGGCAACGATACGGCAGTTGATAGCGGCCTTCTGTGCCGGTGGACACGTCCTGCTTGAGGACTTCCCGGGCACGGGCAAAACCATGCTGGCAAAGGCATTTGCAAAGACCATCCATGCCGATTTTAAGCGCATACAGTTCACACCTGATCTGCTGCCCTCTGACATCGTGGGCATCTCCATGTTTGACCCGGAGATCAAGCGGTTTTCGTTTCGCAGGGGACCGGTCTTTACAAACATACTGCTTGCCGATGAGATCAACCGTGCCTCACCACGCACACAATCGGCATTGCTGGAGTGCATGGGCGAACAACAGGTCACCGTCGATGAACGGTCATATCCACTGGCTGCCCCGTTCTTCGTCCTGGCCACGCAGAATCCCGTCGAGTTTC